>CAZYEM010000265.1:4435-5590 GCA_964646395.1 uncultured Bacteroides sp. | reverse complement strand
TCACGATAAAAATTAATATCAATTTCTTCAAAAGTTAATTGATGTTTTTTGTAATTTTCATATTGAATAAGTTTGTCAAGAACAACTTTATAAGTTTTTATACTTTCTTTACCTCTTGTTTTTTTTAATTCCTCAATAGCATTACTTACAAACATGACAAATTTTTCAGATTTAATTATTTTTTCCGATGATTTTTCAGACAAAGTATTATTTATTCTATCTTCTATATCCTTTTTCGTTGGAATAAGTTGTAAAGCAATAAAATAATTAATAGCATCCTTATATTTGTTTTCAAGATTTGTTAAAGCTTGATTAATATAAATAGCTTCTGGATATTGAGGAACTTCTTTTGCACGCTGTCTGGCTTGATTCCAGTATTTCAGAGTAACACTAATTCCAACTGGGAATTTCAATTTTAATCCTTTGTGACAAATTATAATATTAAGAGCTGACGTCTCATTTTCTTTGTTCTTCAAATAAAATTTTACTGACATAATTGTATTATTAATATTTATGCAAAGATAATAAAGGGGAACCAATGGGGGAACTTTTATTATATATAAGATTAATTTTTTATACTGATCAATTTTAAAAGCATTGTAAATCAGTATATATTAGTATAAGATTTCATTCTTATATAATACTAAATTGTCCTGACAGGTATGAAATAAAAGTTTCATTTATAGGTTATAAAGATGTGATTGTTCCAAATGTTGTAGTAACATCAGGCAAAGAAACAATACTTGATATTGCAATGGAAGAGAATATTACCAATTTAGCTGAAGTTGTTGTAACAGCAAACAGTAAAGATAAAACCATCAACAATTTAACTTCAATTAGTGCCCGTACTTTTTCGATGGAAGAAGTAAACAGATACTCGGGTGGACGAAGTGATGCAGCACGTTTGGTTGCTAATTTTGCTGGAGTAAGTGCACCTGACGATTCCAGAAATGATATTGTAATACGGGGCAATTCGCCGGTAGGTGTTTTGTGGCGGATAAACGGAATGAATGTTACTAATCCTAACCATTTTGCTTCTGTAGGAACAACCGGAGGGGCAGTTAGTGCAATTAATACTAATCTACTTAAGAGTTCCGATTTTTTAACTTCTGCTTTTCCTTCGGAATATGGTAATGCAACTGCCGGAGTTTTTGA
>CAZYEM010000265.1:0-4425 GCA_964646395.1 uncultured Bacteroides sp. | reverse complement strand
GGTGAATCGCATCGGCGACTTCGGGTTCCTGCTGGGGGTGTTTTTGATTTGGGTTTTAGAAACGGTAATTCCAATAAAAGAGAAACTACACTGCAATTGGGTGTGATAACTGGTTTGGAAGCAACCACCGAAGGACCGATAAATAAAACAAATGGTTCTTCCTATATGGTAGGTTATCGTTATGCTTTAGCAGGAGTTGCTCAAACTTTGGGTGTTAATATTGGCACAACTGCCACACCTTCGTATCAGGATTTGTCATTTAATGTAAATAGTGGAAATACAAAATTGGGCAGGTTTACCATGTTTGGCATTTGGGCAACAAGCATTAT
This sequence comes from uncultured Bacteroides sp., assembly GCA_964646395.1. Lineage (GTDB taxonomy): Bacteria > Bacteroidota > Bacteroidia > Bacteroidales > JACABE01 > JACABE01. The sequence goes on along the minus strand of CAZYEM010000265.1, from coordinate 4,096 downwards.
CAATATCTCCGGTGGCACTTCGGGTTCTTTGTATGCAAGCGAGGGTGGCGGACATGATTTGAGCAGCAAAATTGGAATTATTGGATTGAACCATTTCAAACAAATAAGTAATAAATCTTATTTCAGTTCTATAATTGGTTTAAATTATTCCAAAACCGACCAAACCGATTATTCTTTCGACCGCCAAACAAGCAAATCTTATGTTGGACAAGAAAACAATGTTGCCAAAACAGCTTATAATTTTTCAACAAGTTTTAATTCCAAAATAAACTCACGCCTGTTTGTGAAAATTGGAGTTCAGGATGAATTGATAGGATTGGATTTGTATTACAGAACAAAAGAAAGAAATATAGATAACTGGAAACAAATTTGGGATTACGACAGTTACACCAATCTGGCACAAGCATACATTCATGCCAAATATAGTTTCAGCGAAAAACTTACATTAAATGCCGGTGTTCATTCTCAATTGTTTTTCTTAAACAATTCAACATCAGTTGAACCTCGTTTAGGACTGAAATATGAACTTAATAATAAAAGTAGTTTGAGTTTTGGCTACGGACTTCATTCGCAAATGCAACCAATAAACGTTTATTTTTTACAATCCCAAAATATGGATAGCTCTTATAGTTATAACAATAAGAATCTTGACTTCACAAAAACACATCATTTTGTTTTAGGATATGATTTGCAACCATTAAAAGATTGGCGGGTTAAAGCAGAAATATATTATCAATCGCTTTACAATGTGCCTGTAAATACTTTTTCAAGTAGCTATTCTATGCTAAATACCGGAGCAAGTTTTAAAACCGATTTGGAAGACAGCTTAACAAACAAAGGTACAGGAACAAACTATGGTGTAGAATTAACTATAGAGAAGTTTTTCAGCAAAGGTTATTATGTTTTGTTAACTTCATCTATTTATAATTCAAAATATACCGGAAGCGATGGAATTGAAAGAAATACAGCATTTAATGGCAGATATGTTTATAATATTTTAGGTGGAAAAGAGTGGAAAGTAGGCAGCGATAAAAGGAATAAAATAAGTGCTGATTTAAAACTTACCAATGCTGGTGGCAGAGCATATACCCCTATTGATTTAACTGCATCACAGGCAACCACACACAATGTATTATCAACAGATGCTTATTCTGATTACTATGCTACATATTTTAGAATGGATTTAAAAATTGGCTATACTCATAATAGTCGGAAAAGAAAGTTATCGCACTCATTTTCTTTAGATTTGCAAAATGTAACGAATAATGATAACGTTTTTTCGCAAGAATATGATGATCAAAGTAGGTCAATAAAAACAACTTATCAACTTGGTTTCTTCCCTAATTTTATTTACAAATTGCAATTTTAGAGGAACTATATACCCTTGCGAAGGAAATTTAGAGTAATTTCGTCAAAAAAAGACATACTAATTTATTACAGACATTAATAAATGAACAAAAAAGAAGCATTCAGACAATTGGTGGAAGAATACAAAGACAGGGTAGTAAATACCTGCTTTGGCTTTGTGCACCAAAAAGAAGATGCCGAAGATATTGCTCAGGACGTGTTTTTGGAAGCGTGGCTATCTTATGAGAAATTCAGAGGTGATTCCAGTTTATCAACCTGGCTCTACCGCATTGCAGTTAATAAATCGTTGGATGCACTCCGTAAACAAAAAACCAGAAAGTATATTGGACTTTTCAAAAACCTTTTGCAGATAAATAATGAAAATACTAGCAAATTAAAACAACTGGATGCTGATCCTTTGCAGGCAATTGAACAAAACGAAAGAGAACAACTATTGCTTGATGCTTTAAATAAAATACCGCAAAACCAACGGATTGCTATTACATTATCGAAGTATGAAGGATTAACTACCAGAGAAATAGCAGCGGTGATGGAAACTACAGAATCAGCAGCAGAATCGCTGATGTCGAGGGCAAAAGAATCGCTAAGGAAACAGCTTGAAAATTATTACAAAAAGTTATAACATAAAATTGAGAAGGAAAAAAACGAAATTTACGTCTAATTATTAAATAGGAATAACAATGAAAACCGATAATTACAAAGAGGAAACAGAAAAAACAATGCAGTTGCTCGATTCATTGAACAAAGCGAAAAGTTCAACTTATTTTTCTACAAGACTCGAAGCCCGAATTGAAAAACTGGAAGAAATAAAAACATTTCCGTTTGAGTGGAAGCTTACTATGAAATACGCTCTTTTTATCATGATAATCGCCATGAATGTTATCGTTTCATATCCCTATTTAAAAGGAAACAGCAGTTCAGAATCAAGCAGCCGCGAAAGTATGATAGAGGAAATATCTACCATGTATTTTTCAACTAACGAAAGCAGCAATAACACAAACATTCAATAAAGGAGGAAGCATGAATTACTTTAAAGAAAAGAAATTTGCCACCGTAGCAATCAGTATTCTGGTAATATTAAATATCACAACTATAACATTATTGTGGCTGGGCCGTCCATCGCATCATCGCCCACCTCAATTACCGAGAGAGAAAATACTTTTTGATTTTATAGCTCACGAACTTGAATTAAACCCTGTTCAACGTGTTACATTTGAGAATAATGAAAAAAAGTTTATGGATGAAACCAGAGCTATGCATTTTAAAATAGATTCGGTGAAACAGCTACTATACAATACTATTTATGAGGAGAATACAGATCAATTAAAAGTTGATTCACTCTCGGCGATAATAGGTAATCTGGAAACTGAAATTAATTTGTTAACATATAATCGTCTGGTTGAAATTAAGAGTTTGTGCGATGATAATCAACAACTAAAGTACAAAATTTTGCTTAAGGATATCCTGAAAACATTGCGTCCTAAAAAACCTTTGTTGCCGCCGCCTGGAAATGAATAAACAGTCAGAAATATCATAATAACCATTTAATAAACAATAACAATGAAAACATTCAGAACAGCAATTATCCTGTTTGCTTTATTCACAGGAATCAGTTTTACATTATCAGCTCAGATTGATAACAACAGGCCCGAAAAACCGTTAAAAGAAATGAATAAACCTTTACCACCAGAAGGCATACAACAAGCCTTACCTCCACCTCCGCCAGTTTTGCCGGGAATTCCAAACCTGAACAAAGAACAAAATGAGAGTATCAGAAAACTGCAGATAAGTTTTGGACAAAACATCCTTCCAATTGAAAATGAAATCAGAGAAAAGGACGCTAAACTTAATACATTGACTTGTATTAAAGAACCTGATATGAAAGCTATTAATACAATAGTTGACGAAATTGGAGCTTTAAAAACCAAGATTGCCAAAATGCAGATAGCACATGATATGGATATCAGAAAAATATTAAACGACGAACAAAGATTAATTTTTGATAAAAGACCAAAGCATCCTATTCATTAACAATAATAAATTGCTTTATATTTATTTTTCAATCCACATATATTATTAAAATATGTGGATTTTTTATTATTTTGAATTATAAGAAAATGATTATCCCAAACCACTCTGACAGTTTTAATTTAAATAAGTATATTTATTGTACTAAAAAGGAAGCACATTCTTTAAACCGTCGTGTTGAAATGAAAATAATTAAATTTGAATAAGTAAGGAAATGCTATTTTTGTATTCATTCTTAGCAATAATTAACAGACAGTAAGAGTTTTTATCCTAGATTCAATAACCTCTTCTCAAACCCGTTAGTTGTTAATTACCACATTAGTTAATACACCAAATATCACATATATTAAAAGAATGATACAAATAAAAAGCCCGATAGTAAATCCACTACCGGGTTTTTGTGTATTTAGCTCACAATTACCATCTTTAATTTTCAAATTTTCATATTTATTTTTTAACTGCCTGTTTTTTATAAAAATAAAAAATGACGTAGTAGCAGTCTTGTTCCACTTACCGATAAACTTAACTAGCGTAGTTTGCTTTTTATAGTAAGTATCGCAAAACTTAACTTAAGTAGTAAAAAACCTGATTTGCGTAGTTCACTTTTTAATATACGTAGCTTACTTTTTAATAAAGGTCGCAGATAGAAAAATTGGTGTACCGGCTGATAATGATAAAATTGCTTGATGCTGAAAGCAAA
>CAZYEM010000264.1:0-5605 GCA_964646395.1 uncultured Bacteroides sp. | reverse complement strand
GTTTTAAAGTTGCCATGTATGGTTTTTGGGATTTGGGTATTTTAGGCTCTAATAAACACTTTATACTATCCGAAAAATATTTTCTTGGTTTAGGGGCAGGATTAAGAATAAGAAACGATAATCTGGTTTTCCAGACTTTTCAATTGAATTTAGCTTATTATCCTATATTACCAAATGGTGGTCATGGTTTTGTATTTGGAATTTCTGGTCAGAACGTTCTTAAACTTTTTGATTTTATTAGTAGTAAACCAAAAGAAATAGAATTTTATTAATTCATTTAAAATTAGAATATAGTAAGTCTATTTTTTGTTTTGCAGTAATATTTATGAAATAAGTAAATAATTTCTAAAAGCCATAATAATTCTTATTAGTTATTTATTTATAAACAGTTGCAATTTTTTGCCTTCTTTTTATTATTATATTAGAATTCGTATATTTCGAGGACAATAAAAATAATTATTAGGATTTGAGGAAATATAAAAACAATATTAAATGTACTTCAAAATTCTTTGTTTATTTTTTTAAAAAATACTTATAATCATGTAGAAATTTTGTAAATCCATAAATTAGTCATAAGTTTGTAGATATATTTATATAAGAAATTTGATTTGAAAACTTAAATTTAAAAATATGGAAATAATTGAAAATCTTGATCCTCTTCTTAAATCATTCTGGTTTATAGCTATTCCATCAAGTGTAATTTTTGTCATTCAAACTGTAATGACTTTTATTGGAATGGATTCATCTGATGGAACAAGTGCTGATTTTGATAGCGATTTATCTGGAGTTGATGCACCTTTTCAACTTTTTTCTTTGAGAAATCTTATAAATTTTTTATTAGGTTTTAGTTGGACTGGTATCTCTTTTTATGGAATTATATCAAATCCAATAATGTTGATTTTTGCATCTTTATTAGTAGGTTTGTTTTTCATTTTTTTATTTTTCATTATTATTAAGCAATTAAAAAAGCTTGCAGAAGATAATTCTTTTAAAATAACAGAAACTTTAAATAAAACAGCTGAAGTTTATCTTTCAATTCCTGAAAATAAAAAAGGGAAAGGAAAAATTTTGATTAGTATTAAAGGAGCATTTCATGAATTAGATGCAATGACAGAAAATGAGAGAATTGAAACAGGGTCTATTGTAAAAGTTGTTAAAATTGAAAACGGTAATATACTTATAATTGAAAACATTTAATAAAATAAAAATATGATGTCACCAATCATTTTAATTGTAGTAGCAGCAGTAGTTCTTTTTGTAACTATTGCATCTTTAGTATCAAGGTATAAACGTTGTCCTTCCGACAAAATCCTTGTAATTTATGGCAAAACCGGAGGCACTTCTGCTAGATGTGTTCATGGTGGTGGAGCTTTTATCTGGCCTGTAATACAGGATTATGCTTTTTTAGATTTGAAACCATTATCAATTGAAGCTAATCTTACTAATGCATTGAGTCGTCAAAACATAAGAGTTGATGTCCCATGTCGTTTTACAATTGCAATTTCAACTGAACCAGATAGTATGAATACTGCTGCAGAAAGATTGCTAGGATTAACTTCTGAACAGATTCAGGAGTTGGCTAAAGATATTCTATTTGGTCAGTTACGTTTGGTAATTGCAACCATGACTATAGAAGAAATCAATTCCGATCGCGATAAATTTCTTGATAATATTTCAAAGAATGTTGATAGTGAATTGAAAAAAATAGGTTTAAAACTTATAAATGTTAATGTTACAGACATCAGGGATGAATCCGGATATATTGAAGCATTGGGTAAAGAGGCTGCAGCTAAGGCAATTAATGAAGCAAAAGTGAGTGTAGCTGAACAGGAAAAAATTGGAGAAACAGGAAAAGCTATTGCAGATAGAGAAAAAGACACACAAATTGCCGAAACACACAGGGATAGAGATGTTAAAATTGCTGTTACTCAAAAAGATAGAGAAGTTAGTATTGCTGTTGCTTTTAAAGATGAGGCAATTGGAAAAGCAGAAGCTCAAAGAGATACGCGTGTTAAAACATCTGAAGCAAATGCTATCGCTATAAAAGGTGAAAATGAAGCAAAAATTTCCATTGCAAATTCCGATGCACTTCGAAGGGAAAAAGAAGCTGAATCTTTACGTATTGCTATTACAGCAGAAAAGGTACAACAAGCTAAAGCGCTGGAAGAATCTTATGCAGCTGAGCAAAAAGCAGAAATTGCCCGTTCAGAAAGAGAACGTTCAACCCAAATTGCAAATATAATTGTTCCGGCTGAAATTGCTAAACAGCAAGCTATTATTGAAGCTCAAGCTAATGCCGAAAGAATTAGAGAAAATGCTAAAGGTGAAGCGGATGCAATTTTTGCTAAAATGGAAGCTGAAGCAAAAGGATTATCTGAAATTCTAACAAAACAAGCAGAAGGTTATAGAGAAGTTGTATCTGCAGCAGGTGGAGATCCTACAAAAGCATTTCAATTGTTGCTAATTGAAAAATTACCTGAATTAGTTAGAACTCAGGTTGAAGCTGTAAAAAATATCAAAATAGATAAAATAACTGTTTGGGATTCAGGAAATGGTAATTCCGAAAATGGTAATTCTTCAACAGCAAATTTTGTTTCAGGAATGATGAAAACAGTTCCTCCATTAAATGATTTATTTAATATGGCAGGTCTTAATTTGCCTTCATTTTTAAAAGGAAACGATAAATTAAATGATAATCAGGAGATTGAAAAAAACAAAGAGATAAAAGATAATAAAGATTAGTTTTTTTTATTGTTTGAATCTAAATGAATTTATTTTAATATCTAAAAGCGGGGCAATTAATTGTTCCGCTTTTTTCTTGGATACTCTATTTATTAATCATTTCATAATTTTAAATAACATAAGCTAATAACAAAAATCTTGTTTTGAATTTAAAAAGTAGCAAATTAAGAAATAAATTACTAATAATTTAAAAATAGAAAAAGATTATTTATTAATCCAAAAGCAAACATTACTAATTGAATAACATCTTTTAAATCATTATTATAATAATTGAAAAATGATTTAATTTGTAATTATTTGGGTTAATGTAACATTAAAAATAGATTTTTCGTAGTTATAAAAAAAGGCTTCAATAATTAATAATGAAGCCTTTTAGTTTAAATTATTAGTTTAATTTTATTTAGCATAACTGATTGCCCTCGTTTCTCTTATTACAGTTATTTTAATTTGCCCAGGATAAGTCATTTCCTGTTGAATTTTATGTGATAAATCCACAGATAATTGATTTGCCTCAACATCTGTCATTTTGTCGGCACCAACAATTACTCGCAATTCTCTACCTGCTTGAATTGCATAAGTTTTAATAACGCCTGGATAAGTGAGAGCAAGTTCTTCTAATTTATTTAAACGGTTGATATATGCATCAACTACTTCGCGTCTTGCACCTGGGCGTGCTCCTGAAATAGCATCACATACCTGAACCAACGGAGCTATTAATGATTCCATTTCAATTTCATCGTGATGTGATCCGATAGCATTGCAAACCTCAGGTTTTTCCTTAAATTTCTCAGCCATTTTCATACCTAAAATGGCATGTGGTAAATCTGGTTCATTATCAGGAACTTTTCCAATATCATGTAATAATCCAGCACGTTTAGCTAATTTTGGATTTAACCCAAGTTCTGAAGCCATTGTAGCACAAAGATTCGCTACTTCTTTTGAGTGTTGTAATAGGTTTTGACCATAAGAAGAACGATATTTCATTTTCCCAACCATCCTTATTAATTCATGATGCATATTTAAAATGCCTAAATCAATAGTTGTTCGTTTTCCAATTTCTATTATTTCCTGCTCAATCTGTTTTTTTACTTTTGCAACAACTTCTTCTATTCTTGCTGGATGAATTCTGCCATCAGTTACTAATTTATGAAGTGATAAACGAGCAATTTCGCGTCTGACTGGATCAAATCCTGAAATTATTATTGCATCTGGTGAATCATCAATTATAATCTCGACACCTGTTAAAGCTTCTAAAGCTCTGATATTTCTACCTTCACGTCCAATTATTCTACCTTTAACTTCATCATTCTCTAAATTGAATACTGAAACAGAATTTTCTATAGCTTGTTCAACAGCAGTACGCTGAATAGATTCTATAACAATTTTTTTAGCCTCTTGATTCGCTGTAATTTTAGCTTCATCAACAATATCTTTAATCATATTCATGGCGTCATTTTTTGCTTCATCACGAAGGGCTTCCATAAGTTGCTCTTTTGCTTCATTAGCAGTAAGTTCCGCAATTGCTTCAAGCTTTTCAACTTGATTTTTATGGAGTTTTTCCAATTCAACTTGTCTTTTGTTGAGAATCTCCAATTGATTATTTAAATTTTCTTTTAGTGAATTTAATTCATTTTGCTTTCGCTGAACTTCTTCCATCTTTTGTGATAACGTAACTTCCTTTTGTTTTATACGATTCTCATTTTTTTGAATAACAATGTTTTTTTCCTGAATAAGTTTTTCATGTTCAGATTTTAGTTGCAAAAATTTTTCTTTAGCCTGAAGCATTTTTTCCTTTTTTATAACTTCAGCTTTTTCTTCAGCTTCTATCAGAATATTCTGACTTTTTTTATCAACGAATTTTCTTAAAATAGTAGTTGCCAAAACGGCACCTAACATTAAAGAAAACAATGCAATAATTATCGTAATTAATACACCCATCTTAATTTATTTATTAGTTAGTTAATATATAATAATGATAAAGTACTAAAAAAAATACCCGCAATTGATCCTATTGGGAATAGTAAACCCCAAAAAAATATATATAGAGCTGCCAGAAACATCAAACTTCCACTGTCTCAAAAAGAGATCCCAACGAATTGGGCTGAGGCCTGTCTTTAATTCCATTGAGCTTAACTCTAATGCTTGTAATGTTGAGTTTACAAACTGAATTGAATCAATGCGGGTAAATCTTTAAAAATTGTGTATCGATTTTATTGTCAAAGAACGAATCTTGTAAATTAAGATATATTATCACTTAAAACTTTATCAATTTCATTTAATCTAAAAACCAATTCATTATCATTAAAGTTAACTTGTTCTTCAAATTTCAATGAACTAGTAGTATATTGTAATGCTACTAATGCCAACAAATCTTGTTTATCCTTAAATGCGTAATTTTGAGCATACTCAATTAATTTATCTGTTAGCAACTTTGTAGCCTTTCTAAAAATCTCTTCTTCATTTTTTTCTATAGTAAGCTTATATTGTCTATCAGCTACTCTTACAGTTATAGAGATTTCTTCCATTTAGTTTATTTTCAAATATTTCTATTTATTTAAAAGACCTATACACTTGTCAATTTCCCGCAATATTTCGTTAATCTTTATTTTTTGATCAAACGAATTTGTGCTTTTTTCTATTGATTTTACAATCTTTAGTACCTTATTCTTTTCCTCTAATTCTTTAATTCTTTTATTTTTATTTTCAATTGTTATCAAAAACTCTTCATTTTTTCTTGATAATAGTTTATTTTCAATTTTTAAATTTATATTATTTGCTATTAATTTTCGTAATTTAAATTCAATTCCTGATATTAAAATAGTTAAATCCTGCATTATATTGATATTTCGATACAAAAATCATT
>CAZYEM010000263.1:0-5623 GCA_964646395.1 uncultured Bacteroides sp. | reverse complement strand
AAAATCTAATTTTCAGAACCCCCTCATAAATAATAAGCTTATAGCAATCAAAATAGGTCTAACAACAGAATAAAAAAAAAAGTTGTAAATAAAAGTTTTTCTCAGACCTTATTTCTGTTTTATTTTGAAAAATATAGTTGTAAAATTCTTTTTTTAAGTAATTTTGTTAAAAAATAGATACGAATGTTATTTAAAGATATTGTTGGACATAAAGAAATAATTAACAGGCTTATACAAACCGTAATAGATAATCGGGTTAGTCATGCTCAGCTGTTTTTAGGACCAGAAGGCTCCGGAAAACTGGCACTTGCTATGGCCTATTCCAGGTTTATAAATTGTACTGACAGACAATATAATAACAGTAATGGAATTATAGCTGATTCATGTGGTGTATGCAAATCCTGTCTTAAATTTAATAAATTAATACATCCCGATGTGCATTTTGTTTTTCCGAATACGACAACAAAAAAAATAACAAAATATAATTTTAGTGGGAATTTCCTTACCGAATGGAGAGAATTTATATTAGAAAACAAGTATTATGTAAATCTTAATCAATGGTTTGAAAAATTAGGTGTAGAAAATAAACAAGGTACAATAAATGTACGGGATTGTAACGAAATTAACAGAATACTGAGCTTTAAAACCTATGAAGCTGAATATAAAATAATGATTATATGGATGGTGGAAAAACTTTTCCATTCTGCAGCACCTAAAATATTAAAAATATTGGAAGAACCACCCGAAAAAACTTTATTTATCTTAATCTCTGAAAATCACGATCAAATTCTTTCTACAATATTGTCAAGAACTCAATTAGTTAAAATCCTGAAAATTAACAACAATGAAATTGTATCAACTTTAATTAATAAATTTAAAATTGACGAAAAAACAGCAATATCTATATCAAATCATGCAGATGGAAATTTTCAGGAAGCATTAAAACTAATCAATCATTCTGAAGAAGAGAAATTTAACACAGAAATGCTAATAAAATGGATGCGAAGTTGTTTTAAAGGAAGTCTGATTGAAAATACAAAAAACAATGTAGATGGATTAAATGATTTAGTTGCCATATTATCGAAAATAGGAAGAGAAAAACAAAAGAATTTTTTAAATTATGTATTGAAAGTTTCAAGATATTGCATACTAATGCATTATGATCAAATTGGCTTACTTAAATTAACTCAGGAAGAAGCTGATTTTTTGCAAAAGTTTTTTTTATTTATTAATCCATTAAATATAGAAGACGTTCAGAAAGAAATAAATACATCTATATACCATATTGAAAGAAACGCAAATGCAAGTATATTATTTATGGATTTATCACTGAAAATGCATAAATTACTAATTCGGAAATGATAATCAACTTATTTTACTTCAACACCTTTGATATCTAATTCAATAGATTTTTTATTTTTTTCAGCAATCAGTATTCTTAAAACAAAAACATAAAGTACTGCCTAACATTTCTTTTTAAATAATATAACAATCTGAAATCAGGCAATTTAGAATTCTTAAACAGGAACTTATTTTTTCATTCATTCATATTATAAATAAATTTGCTAATTTTGTACTTTATAATATTTATATGGAAGAAAAAAATAACGATTATATATACAATCCGTTTCATTCAAGAGGATGCTGTAAAGCACCAAAACACACTACAATGTGCGATAACTTAAAGCCACATAATTATTCAAAATTAGATTCCTATGACTGGCTTAAAAAAATTGAACAACCCGAAAACAAACAAATTTTTGATTGTGTGGAAGTAAAATTTAAAAACGGTAGAAAGGACTTTTACAAAATTACTGACGATACAGAATATATTGAACACGAACTAGTTGCAGTCGAAGGTGTTCCCGGACATGATATTGGAATTATATCATTAGTAGGTGATATTGTAAGAATTCAAATGCAGAAAAAGAATATTGATCCTAAAAGTGGAAATTTAAAAAAGATATATCGAAAAGCAAAAATTACTGATATTGAAAAGTGGATAATTGCAGTTGAAAACGAAGACAAAACAATGGAGAAAGCCAAGCTGATAGCTGCTTCTCAAAAACTCGAAATGAAATTAAATGATGTTGAATATCAGGGTGATAATACAAAAGCTGTTTTTTATTATACAGCCGAAGACAGAGTAGATTTTAGAAACCTTATCAAACTTTTGGCAGAAGAATTTAAGATCAGAATTGAGATGAAACAAATTGGAGTAAGACAGGAAGCCAGCAGATTAGGAGGTATTGGCACTTGTGGAAGAGAACTCTGTTGTTCTTCGTGGCTTACTAATTTTAAATCGGTAAGCACAAATGCTGCCCGTGTTCAGCAATTATCGCTTAATCCACAAAAACTAGCAGGACAGTGCGGTAAATTGAAATGCTGCTTAAATTTTGAAGCTGATTGTTATAATGATGCATTAAAAGATTTCCCTTCTACTGAAGAAGTGTTACTTACTGCTAAAGGGAATGCTGTTTTTAATAAAACGGATGTTTTTAAACGAACAATCTGGTATAATTACGAAAATGATTATTCAAACTTTTATGAAATTACGGTAGAAAATGTAAAAAATATTATAAGTATTAATAATAAAGGTGAAAAGATTTCAAAATTAGAAGATTATTCAATAAAAAAAGAAAAGAAACAAGATAATGAAAATGTTATAAGTCAAGATGATTTAACCAGATTCGACAAAAAATAATTTGAAATTTATTCAGAATGAAAAGCTTATTAAGAAAGATTATTACTACAGCTCTATTTTTTACAATTGTTTTTTCACTAATCAATTGTGGAAATTCTTCATTAATAAATGAAAGTATAAGTGTAGATGAAAATTCATGGGATGTAAATCAAAAATTAAAAGTTGATATAAACATAGATGATACTTCATCAACCTATAATTTCTATATAAATGTAAGAAATACTGCTGATTACAAATACAGTAACTTTTTTCTTTTTATAAAAACTACATTTCCTGATGGTAAAATAGCTATTGATACGTTGGAATGTATTTTGGCTGATATTAGTGGAAAATGGATAGGAAAAGGAAATGACAGAATAAAAGATAATCGGATACTTTTCAAAAAAGATGCTATTTTTCCTGCAAAAGGGAAATATAAATTTGAGATAGAACATGCTATGCGTGAAAGAATTATATCTGGAATTAAATCAGTTGGACTTAATATAGAAAAAAACAAATCAAGATAAAATCTATTGAGATCATGTCGGCAAAAAAAAACACTTCATCTAATAATAGTTTGTACATAAAAAGGTTTTGGATAATTGTTGCATCCTGTTTCTTTTTTGTATTCTTGCTTTTCACCTTACTTTCATTAGGTTGGCTAGGATTTATGCCTTCTTTTGAAGAATTGGAAAATCCTAAAAGCAACCTGGCTTCAGAAGTTATTACTGCTGACCAACAAATACTTGGCAAATATTATATTGAAAACAGAACAAATATTCATTATAATGATTTATCACCAGAATTAATTAATGCATTAATTGCTACAGAAGATGCACGGTTCGAAAAACATTCAGGCGTTGATACACGAAGTATTTTCAGAGTAATTGGCAAAACAATTATAGGTCGCAAAAAAAGTTCGGGAGGTGGAAGTACAATAACCCAACAATTAGCTAAAAACCTATTTCCCAGAGATAAGAGCCAGCCAAAAATCCTGATGATCCTTACAAAATTTAAAGAATGGATTACTGCAGCTAAGTTGGAAAAAAATTATTCCAAAGAGGAAATAATAGCTATGTATTTCAATACCGTTGACTTTGGAAGTAATTCTTATGGTATTAAAACAGCAGCACGAACCTTTTTTAATAAAACACCGGATTCTTTAAAAACAGAAGAAGCTGCTTTACTTATAGGTATTCTTAAAGCTCCAACTTTTTATAGTCCGGTTAAAAATCCTGATAATGCCATAAAACGAAGGGAAGTTGTTTTGAATCAGATGCGTAAATATGATTATATTACTCAGGAACAATATGATTCATTAAAACTTATCCCAATTGATATGTCTAAATATACAATTCAGGATCATACAGAAGGATATGGGACGTATTTCAGGGAATATTTAAGACTTTATTTAAATGATTGGTGTAATACTCATAAAAAACCGGATGGTACAAATTATAATTTATACAAGGATGGTTTAAAAATATATACCACCATCAATTACAAAATGCAGAAATATGCAGAAGAAGCAGTTAAACAGCATTTAGGAAAAGACTTGCAACCTGCATTTTACAAACATTGGAAAGGTGTTAAAAACGCTCCGTTTTATCAACTAACAAAAGAAGAAATAGATGCTGCTTATAATGCATCTATGAAAACATCAGACAGATACAGGAGGTTGAAAGAAGTAAATGCAACTGAAGAAGAAATTAAAAAAGAATTTAACACACCTGTTGCCATGAGAATTTTTACATGGCAAGGCGAACGTGATACAATTATGACGCCTTTTGATTCTTTAAAATATTATAAATGGTTTTTACACACCGGATTAATGTCTATGGAACCTCAATCAGGATATGTGAGAGCTTATGTTGGAGGCATCAATTATAAACATTTTCAATTTGATAATGTAAAGGTAGGAAAACGACAGGTTGGTTCAACTTTTAAACCATTTTTATATACTCTTGCCATGCAAGAAGGCGAATTTTCTCCTTGTACGGAAGTACCTAATCTTCCTGTAACTTTTGATATGGGCGAAGGAGTGCCATCCTGGACACCTAAAAATGCTGATGATAAACGCGAAGGAGAAATGGTTACCTTAAAATGGGCTTTAGCTAATTCTGTTAACTATATTTCGGCATATCTGATGAAACGATTTTCACCAAATGCAGTAATTAACATGACCCGAAAAATGGGTGTTACAAGTCAGATTGATCCTGTTCCTGCTATTTGCCTTGGTACTCCAGATCTTTCGGTTTATGAAATGACAGGTGCAATGAGTACATTTGCCAATAAAGGAGTTTTTCTGGAACCGGTTTTTATTACACGTATTGAAGATAAAAATGGTAATATTTTAGAAAATTTTATACCCAAGCAGCAAGAAGCCATGAGCGAAGAAACTGCCTTTTTAATGATAGAATTAATGAGAGGTGTTGTTGAAAGTGGAACAGGGGTCAGGTTACGCTATAAATTTGGGTTGGATGCCCCAATTGCAGGAAAAACAGGCACTACACAAAACAATTCTGACGGATGGTTTATGGGTATTACCCCCAATTTAACTACCGGAGTCTGGGTTGGAGGAGAATTGCGTTCAATCCATTTCAGAAGCATTACATTGGGGCAGGGTGCCAATATGGCTTTACCTATCTGGGCTATTTACATGAAAAAAGTCTGGGATGATAAAACACTTAATATCCCGAAAAGCAGTTTTGAGAAACCTACCAGAGATATGTCGGACAGGATTGATTGCAAAAAATTTAAACAGGAAATTAGAGAAGAGGAATCAGAGTTTGATTTTAGCGATAAATATTGATAAATAATTATATTTGAAATACATATCTTAGTTTAAACAAATTTCTAATGATATGTATTTCAACTATTTTGTTTAAAGAATTTTAAACATTGTAACATCAAAATATTAGTATAATTTTGATTTTATTA
>CAZYEM010000262.1:0-5643 GCA_964646395.1 uncultured Bacteroides sp. | reverse complement strand
CTAATTCAACAGGTGCTATGACTGTAGGAGCTGTTGGCTATTTTAACACACCGGCATTTGGTGTTGATCCTCCAACTGTTGCTACATTCTCATCAAGAGGTGGAACTGCCATAAATAATGTTCAGCGAAATAAACCTGATTTTGTAGCACCCAATGGAGGTAACACCTCTGTTTTTCTGGGAGCTCCCGATTTAGAAATTGATACACTTCCAAATTTCTTTGGTACATCGGCAGCTGCACCGCATGCTGCAGCTGTATGTGCTTTACTTAATGATGCAAAAAAGAAATTCTATAATCAATCGTTTAGTCCTGGACAGATTCGTTCTGTTTTGCAAAGTACTGCAGTTGATATGGATGCTTCAGGTTATGATGTTAATTCAGGTTATGGGTTAATAAATGCTTATTCAGCTTTATCTTCATTCGCTTCTCCCACTCCTTCTCTTGTTTCACTTAATATTCCAATTGGGATTACTCCAGGAGCAGCTTCATTTAATTTATCTGTTACCGGACAATCATTTAACAGTAATTCTGTAATTTACTTCCGTGATTCTGCATTAATTACAACATTTATTGATGCTAATCATCTTTCGGCAGTAATTCCTGATTTTATTGGCAATCCTCCTATAAAAGTTTATAATTCTCCAATTTCGCCAAGTTTACTGGATGGTGGATTTTCAAATGTTCTTTATTTTTCATCAACTGTTCGCGATACAGTGGTAATAACGGCAGATAATAAGATAAAAAAATACGGGGAAGAACTTCCTGTTTTCACAGCAACTGTTACCGTAAATGGACAATCATTACAGGATGCCGGTCTTACTTTATCTGATCTGGGTCTTGATAGTATTCGGTTTAAATTACCAATTGGAACTAACAGTATGAGTAATGCAGGCATTTATGTTATTAATCCAGAAGCTGGTTCTTTCAGTCCAGCTCAAAACGAACTCTATGAATATATATTTAATACAACGAATAATAATCATCCGGGTTTATTGATAATTCAACGCATGCCTGTACTTATAAAAGCAAGAGATACAACTGTAACTTATGGAGATAAGATAGACGGACAGCAATTCCAATTTATTTATACCTATGATACATCAAATATTTTATTGGCTAATCGAAATATGTTCCTCAATTCGCTCAATTATGAACATCAATCTCAAATAACAAATGTTGTTGCACTTGTGGATGCCCGTGTGGGTGTAAACTCTAGATTTTTAACTGATTCTGATCTCAGCAATGTTAGTTTTCTTGTAAGTGCCCGTGCCGGAGTTAATGCCCGTGTTGGAGTTAATGCCAGAGTTGGAGTTAATGGAATCGTTTATGACACTACTTATTTTGATGATTTTGCTGTAAAATCAATATTCGATTATCAGAATGATCCTGCTAATGCAATGTTGGTTAGTGCCCGTGCCGGAGTTAATGCCCGTGCCGGAGTTAATGCCCGGGTTGGTGTTAATGCTCGTGTTGGTGTAAATGCTAGAGTAGGAGTGAATGGAGTTCCTTTGAATATCGGGGGTAGTGGTCTTATCAACAGTACTTCGACTGATGACAGTAGCAACATAAATGTTGTGCTTATTATTGACCAGTATGATTATGATGCTGCCGTATCTGGAAATGATACTTTAGAGGGTTATTATTCTGTAAATCTGATAACCGGATATACTGCAGGTACATGGGCAATAGTTCCGGGAGCTCTACTCTCCAGCAATTTCGATGTTACATACGAAATCGGACATATAACTATTCTGCCTGCAGGTTTAACAATTAAAACAGATGATAAGATTGTTGAATATGGAACGGCTCCTATATATACTGATTCTATAGCAACCTATAAATATGAAGATAATTTTGATACTGTATTTACAGGTACTATTATATGTTCACCTGTTAGTAGCAGTCAGATTAATGTTGGTAATTATGCTATTATACCTGAAGGGTTAACTTTAAAACAACCATCTAATTATGTTATTGATACTATTTTTGGAAATCTGGAAGTTACCCTTGCAACTTTAATAGCAACAGCTCAGGATACTTCGCGCAACTTTGGGTTCCCTAATCCTTCATTTACCATTAATTATTCAGGATTTAAGTTCAATGATAACGAAAGTGTCATTAGTCCTTTATTAACAGCTAATTCTAATGCTTCTTACAGTTCTTTGCCAGGAACTTATCCAATTACAATCTCAACTGGTAGTAGTTCTGCTTCAAATTACAACATTCAACCTATAGATGGAATACTTACCATTGAGAATGCACCAATTTGCAGCATTAATACTCCATCAGTGTTGCCTATATGCAATTCAATTGGTAATATTCTTACAGCATCAGTTCCAGGCGGGTACAATTATATTTGGAGTGTTAGTGGAATTGGTTGGCAGATAACAAATGGTAATGGAAGCAATTCAATAACATATACTGCCGGTGCAACCGGAACAACAGGATTGTTTGTCCTTACTTTATATGCTCCTGTTACCAACTTTGCAGTAAGTACATGCAGTATATCCCTGGGTGTAATTTGTACCAATGAATATTGTACATATGGTCAGGGATTTTGGGGAAATCATGGAAAAGACTGCTCTGGCAATTCCAATACTTCTATACTACCTGTATTGTTGAGTAATAATGCATTGGTAAATGGTTTTGGTACACGTATGATTACAATCGGCACTAACGAAGCAAGCTGTCTGATTAACAAACTTCCTGCAGGAGGAACTCCAGAAAAATTAGCTGTTGGCAATGTAAGCTGTGCAAATGCTTCAGGTAATCTTTATCTGAAAAATGGCAGATTTAAGAATACTCTTCTTGGTCAGGAAATAGCTCTTGCTTTATCTGTTCGTTTGCAACCCGAATTGGGATTATTACATCTTAGCGGTCCTTACATTACAACTTATGCTGCTTCTTCCTGTCTCAATGGAATTCCGATTCAGGGAACAAGTAAAACATATAGCCTTAACACGTCTGTATTAAGTTATCTTGGTGCTAACAACACGGTTGCCGATCTTATCGTTCTTGCCAATAAAGGCCTTGGGGGAGTTCTTCCAAATAATGCTCCATCACTTGCCGACATTACAAATACGATAAGTAATCTTTTAAGTGCATTTGACCAATGCAGAATTCTTACTGGATTCTCGCAAACTTTAAATCGTGAAAAAGCTGGCAATGTTGAAGAAACCAGGATTTCTGAAAACAATTTATTTATTTATCCTAATCCTGTTTCTGCAAATACAAATATATCCTTTGTTGCTAATAAAGAAAGTTATGCAACACTTGGTATATATAATATAAATGGTTCTTTAAAGTCACAAATTTTAAACGGTATTGTTGATCAAGATGGAATTTATTCTGTTGAAGTTGATTGCTCTTCGTTTGCAAAAGGAGTTTATTTTGTTCGATTAATGATTGATAATGAAATATTTGTTAGCAAATTGGTTATTATCAAATAAGCGTTCAGGATTTTAAATCTTCTGAAAACGGGAAAACTCATGTTTTAAACCGTGAGTTTTCCCGTTTTAAATTGATGTTTTTTTTAAGAAAGGTTCTATAAATTAGATTTTTTGAGGCGAACAAAAATTTAAAAATAACAGTCTCTGCTTATTGGGATAAAGATTTTTAAAATTGAAGTTCAACAATGAAAAAACAATTTTAAAAAGCCTCTTTAATAAATTGATAAATATTTTTTCGTCACTAATAAACAAACTTCTATGAAAAAAATTAAAACTTTCTGCTTACTGATATTTTTTTTCCATGCATCTTATTGCATTGCACAACAGAAAATTATTGATAGTTTGGTAAGCGTTATTTCAAAAGCCAAAGAAGATACTTCAAAAGTAAATTCAATTAATGCATTAAGCAAAGCTTATTTCAGTACAAAACCATCAGAATCTGTTCGCTATGGAAACGAAGCGAAAAAACTTTCCGAAAAGCTTAAATTCGGGAAAGGAATTGCGATGTCATATAAAAACATAGGAATTGGTTATTATCAGCAGGGAAAATATGCTAATGCAATCAGTAATTGGGAGCAAGCAAAAATGGTATGGGATTCGCTGGGTGATAAAGTAGGTGTTTCTAATATGCTGTGTAATGAGGGTTCTGTTTACTTTAACCAGGGCGATGATGCTAAAGCATTGGAACTTTATCTGAAATCATTGAAAATCGCAGAGGATATTAACGACACACTCCGTATGGTTACTGCACTTTATAATATTGGTGCCGTTTACTCAAACAAAACGGCCACTTATGGCAAAGCAAAAGAATATTATCTTAAAGCACTTCCCTTAGCCATTACTATTAAAGATGATTATTCTATTGGAACTGTTACTGTAAATCTTGGCGAAATTTATTTTAAAGAAAAAAATTACAATACGGCTCTTAAATATTTTGAACAATCATTAAAAGCTTATGAAGGCTCCGAAAATATTCCATATTCATTAAATTATATTGGAAGAGTGTATGAAAAACGGAAGGATTATCAGAATGCTATTAAAAAACATTTTAGAGCCTATAATATTTCAAAAGAACTGGATGCAAAACTGGATATGTGTATATCATTATTGGGTTTGGCTTATACTTATCAGCAAAAAGGAGATTTAAAATTAGCACAATCTTACTATTTTCAAGCAAAAGCTATTGCTGACGAATTGCATGCAATCACAGAACTTAAGCAGGTATATGAAGGATTGGCAACTAACTATGCTAAATCACAAGATTTTGAAAATGCTTATAATTATCAGCTATTGTTATTAGATATTAAAGATACGCTTTATAATATTGATACAGATAAAAAATTGCAAGGACTTGCTTTTGGTTTTGATTTGGAAAAGAAGCAAAATCAGATAAATCTATTAACCAAAGATTTTGAAATTCAACGACAAATAACGGAGCGACAAAAATTAATCCGCAACGGTTTTATAGGCGGATTTATAATAGTTTTTTTATTTGCTGTCGTGTTTTTTAAACAACGCAACAGAATAAGTAAAGAGAAAAAACGAAGTGATGAATTACTGCTTAATATATTGCCTGAAGAAGTTGCAGAAGAATTAAAAGCTAAAGGTAGTGCAGAAGCAAAACTTATTGATGAAGTAACAGTATTGTTCACCGATTTTAAGGGGTTTACAAGCTATTCAGAGAAATTAAGTCCCAAAGAACTGGTAAAGGATATTCACGAATGTTTTTCAGCTTTTGATGAGATAATGGTAAAATATGGTATGGAGAAGATAAAAACGATTGGAGATTCCTATATGGCTGCCGGTGGAATACCCACACCTAATAATACTCATGCAGAAGATGCTGTGAATGCTGCATTAGAAATCAGTCGCTTTATTGAAGAAGGTAAAGCGAGAAAAATTTCGATGGGAATGCCCTATTTTGAAATCAGGATTGGTATCCATACAGGGCCTGTTGTTGCTGGCATTGTTGGTATTAAGAAATTTGCTTACGATATTTGGGGCGATACTGTAAATACTGCCAGCCGTATGGAAAGTAGCGGGGAGCCAGGCAAAGTTAACATAAGTGGTACAACTTATGAAATAGTGAAAGATAAATTTAAATGCTTTTATCGTGGTAAAGTTCAGGCTAAAGGAAAAGGTGAAATAGATATGTATTTTGTTGAACAAATTTGAACATAGATTAAAAATATTT
>CAZYEM010000261.1:4545-5658 GCA_964646395.1 uncultured Bacteroides sp. | reverse complement strand
TTTTTATCCGTCGAACGGTTCTGCTGATGACATTTTATATATTGGTGGTAATTTTAATATGACTGGCGGAAAACTTGGTGGTCCGCCAAGTGGTTCGGGTAGTACAACTTTGGTTTTTAATAAAAGTGGAGTACAGACATTTTCTCATACAGCAGGTCAAAACACGCTAAACAACAAATTAAATTTTCAGGTTAACAGTGGTTCAATACTTGATATTGGAACAGGAGTGCTTGGCGATCCACTATATACATCCGGTACGTTTACTCTTATTTCCGGAGGTAGCTTGATGACAGCCAATACCAACGGAATTACTACAAGTGGAGCAAGTGGCTGTATTCAGGTTATTGGAACCCGATCTTATAGCAATCTTGCAAACTATACTTTTTATAAAAGTGGTACACAAAATACAGGAAACGGTCTTCCTAATACTTTAAACGGCAATTTAGTAATTGGATCTTTATCAAATGCTACAAATTTAACAATCAATAATTCAGGAAGCAATGTTGTGGTTAATGCAGTATTAACTCTTACTAGTTCATCTTCTGCTAATAGTAGCATCGTTTCTGGAACTGTTTCTTATGGAACAGACGGAACTCTTGAATATAAGGGAGCTTCTTCACAAACGTCCGCTAATACTGAATTCCCTGCTTCAATAAGCAAACTGATTATAAATAATGCGAATGGAGTTAATTTACATGCCAGCAGAACAATAAATAATACTATAAATCTTACGAATGGAGCGTTAAATATTGGCTCAAACATACTTACAATAAATAAGGATATTAATAAAACAAGCGGTACCTTAGTTGGAGGAAGTGGTTCTGAAATCGTTTTTGGAGGCTCGGGTGTGTCTGCAGATTTACCTGAAATTACTCTTAAAAACCTAACCATTAACAGAGCATCGGGGATAAATATCGGAGGAAATATAGTTGTAAATGAAAACCTAATTCTTTCAAGCGGAGCATTAAACATCAATAGTTACACACTAACTTTCGGAAACAATGCTACTATTACCCGAACGGGAGGTTCTCTGTCCGGATTACCCGTTCCTACATTCGGAACTTCAGTTAATCTGGTTTATAATCAATATACTTCAGCAATAACTACCGGTAT
>CAZYEM010000261.1:0-4445 GCA_964646395.1 uncultured Bacteroides sp. | reverse complement strand
ACTTCCAATTTGTTATGTAATTCAAATTCAAGTATAACTTTTGGAGGAAATAGTTTAGGTGTTTCAATTCCATCTGTTGTTAGTAATCTTAAAAATTTATTTATAAATAATGCAAATGGAGTGTTACTTAATAATAATATTGAAATAAGTAATTCGGTCAGTATTACAGGATATTTAAAATGTGGAGATAAAGTAATAAATGGAAGTGGAAATTTCTTCTTAGGTGGTGGAGCCAGATTATCAACCGGACATGCCAACGGTATTAATGGAAGTATTGCTTTAACTGGTCTTAAAACCTTCAATTCTTCAGCAACTTATGAATTTAATGGAACGATAGATCAGATTACCGGGTTTCCTGTTTTGTTAATCAATGAAACTATTAATTCGTTGATTGTAAGTAATGTAAATTCAAATTTAACGTTGAGTAGTAATTTAACTGTAAACAGCAATTTTAATATGTCAACAATTACAGGCAAATTCAGTATTCCTCCTTTAAAACATTTTACAGTTAATGGGTTTTCAAATATCTTATGTAAAGAATGTTTTAAAATTAAATCGGATAGTACCGGTAGTGGTTCGTTTATTGACAATGGTAATTTAATGGGAAATAAATATGCAACTATTGAAAGGTATTTGCCTAAAGATGAATGGCATATTGTATCAAGTCCGGTCACAATGGGTTTAGGAGCCAGAGCTGTAAATTTTATTCCGCAGGGAGGTGATGCTTATATAAGGCAATTTATAAATGGAAATACCTGGGGTCCTTATATTATGGATACTAATTATCAATTAAATCCAACACAAGGATATCCTGTTTGGTTAACAGCTCCTGCTACTGTAATCTTAAAAGGTAATTTTAACTCAGGTCTTGTTTTCTCTAGTCTGACATTTGGTTTGAATGGGTGGAATCTGATAGGAAATCCTTACCCCAGTTGCATAAACTGGATAGCAACTTACAATGAAAATAGTACATTAATAAATCCTACTATGTATTTGTGGAGACAGAGTTTCAATGGTTATTGCAGTTTTAATGCTGTTACTGGAATGAAAGTTCCTGACGATCCAACTGTTTCTGAATTTGTTCCTTCATTTCAGGGCTTCTTTATTGATGCAATCAGTTCGGGTCAATTATCTTTTAGCAACAATCAACGTACTCATAATGACCAATTATATTATAAAAGCAGTAATAATACAGCAAGCCTGAGAATTCGAGCCAATCAATCAGGCAGTAGTGATGAAATGCTGGTTTATTTTCATCCATTATCAATTAATGCGTTTGATTTAACCGATTCAAGAAAGTTTTCAACAAGCGGTTTACAGCTATATTCATTAACTCAAAGCTCCGAAAAATTGGTAATAAATGGTTTGCCTGAAAATATTTCAGCTTCTGTACCTATAATAATTGAAATGAATAACAATTCTTCTGCTGAACTGAACTTTTTGCTTACTAATCCGCAATCAATAGTTTATCTGGAAGATACACTTGGAAATCTAATACAAAATATAAGCAATAATCCGATATATACTGTAACTCCAACTCAAGCTAATAATATATATAAGTTTATACTCCGATTTGATGTTTCTAATTCAATTAAAGATGAAGAAATCAATAATAACTTTATTGTTTTCGGAGATGGAAATGAAATATTTATTAATAGCAATGAAAAAATGATAGAACTTTTTATTTATGATTTATCTGGAAGAGAAGTTTTTAAATCAAATTTAAACAATGTTTTAAGTAAATGGATAAAAACAACTTTAAATACATCTTATTATATTGTAAAAGTAATTACAGAAAAGCAAGTGTTTTATAAAAAAGTATTTATAAAAAAGTAATTTCATAATTAAAAAAAGCAAGTCATCCAATGATAATTAATCTTTGGATGACTTGCTTTTATACTAAATTAATTTTGATATAATTACAGGTTCTTTATACTATATTTATTTTCTCTTTCTTTTGCCTTTTTTTCCCATTCAGGTATTATTTTATTCTTGAACTCCTGTTTTTCTTTTATTAGTTTATCCATATCCAAACCAATATATTTTTGGGCTTTTGCTTTTGTTGAAATATCAGGATAATCTATTGGTTTTTTAACTCCATGAGCTGCTAGTATTCTTGATAAGATTAATCGGGCTTCCTGTGATTTTTCCATCGAAGTACCTAGCATTCTCATTGTTTCAAGTGGAGCATGAAATGCATTTCCATGTCCGGCAGCTGCATAATCCCAGCGCCATTGAGAATGACGTATCAATGTTAAAACAGGTTTCATTTCTATTTCAGTAGCTCCTGCATCCCATGCAGCTTTAGCTTCAACATGTGCTCTTACTAAAAACTCTTCGGCTCTGTCGCGAATAAAATATACTTTTTGCTGACGTTCATATACATTATTTTTTAATGTTTCTTCACTTTCTCGATGACAAACCTGACAGGTATTCGCAATATTATTCAAAGGACTCTGTATATGATGATCGGTAAATTTAACACCACCTTCACTACGGTAAGGCATGTGGCAATCGGCACAGGATACTCCTCTTTGTCCGTGGATTCCCATTTTGAATATTTCAAAATCAGGATGTTGTGCTTTAAGCATTGGAGTTCGGCTCAAGCTATGTTTCCAATCACTAAAGTCATAAGAATCATAGTAGCTTTCAACAGAATCAACATCGGTACTTTTATCCCATGGGAAAGTAAGATATTTGTCATCTCCCTTAAAATAATATTCAACATGGCATTGTGCACATACCAATGAGCGCATTTCCTGCTGAGTAGCTTTGGTTATATCTTTACCTTGTCTTTCAAAAGCTTCAATTAATGCAGGGCGTGAAATGCGTAAATTCATTGTTTTCGCATCGTGACAATCGGCACAGCCAATAAAATTTACAATTTCATGTCCTTTAGAAGCCCAGTTTCCTTTATAAAACATAGATATCCCTTCTTTATTCATCATTCTGGGAACATCAGGGCTTTTGCATGTCCAGCAAGTATTAGGCATCTTGCCTGCTTTACTATTCATGGGTGCTTCTGTTCTTAATGTATTTCTTATATCGTCAATAGCATAAAAGTGTCCGCGAGGTTGGCTGTAATCTTTTGAAAATGGATAACCTGCCCACAAAACAACTAATTTAGGATCCAGTTCAAGCGCATCAATCTGTGCATTACCATTATACATACTTCTGAATGATGTATCAGAAGTTTTAAGATAGGTTTCGTATTCACGCTGGAAATTTTCGCCCCAAACATTATTTCGTGGTTCCCATTGCGATATTTCTTTTGTAGGTTTGTAGGCATAAATAGCTTCTGCTCTTCTTTCTATAATGCTTGAAGCTAATAATCCCAATAAGAAAACTAAAATAACTGTTGCAAAAAACAACAACCAACCTATATAAGGTTTTTCTTTAATTAATTGTGTAATTGATTTCATATATATTATAAGGTATTAAATTATTTTTTTAATTTTTCTTTTTTTATTAAATTATTTAACCAATTTGGAACCGGACTTTCCAGCAATGGTATTCTCGCATTGGGTGTGCTGGATAAACTATTTACTTTGCCGTGAGGAACTTCTCTATGACATTCCCAGCAATAGCGTTCCTTTTCCTTTTCCTTTTCCTTTGAATAATTTTGTCCAACAACAGATGCAACTTTATCATTATTTATTAAATGATTATGACAACGTTCGCAGTTTTTCTGAACAGCCTGTTTGCTCACTTCGGTTATTTGTATAACCTGATCTTCACCACGTACAGTAAAAATAGCTGCATGTCGCATACCATCCTTTGCTTTAAAATAATACTTATTAAATATGTTATTATGAGGTACATGGCAATCGTTGCAATTTGCATATTCACGATGCGAACTATGACTCCATGTAGCATATTGCGGTGACATAATATGACAATTTACGCAGGTTTCTGGATTTTCTCCAAGATAGGATGAAAATTTAGAAATATAAACAGCATAAAGTAAAAATCCGGAAAATATTGCTAACATAAATATTACTGGTATTTTCCATTTATCAGGAGGAGTAAAAAACAGGAGTATTTTTTTCATAGAAATTGTATTTAAGTATTGTGATACCATTTTTCAAAATTAATATATTTTTTTTCAATTTTCAAAAATATTTTTGATAATACATTAATTTATAAAGATTCTAAATAGAATATTGATTGCTTTTTTTTATTTTAGCTAAAAACCTTTTTAAAATTTGATTGTTCTTTGAATAGTAAAAAAGCACTTGGCAAATAATGATTCAATATTCAATAAAAGATCTTGAAAAGCTTACGGGCATAAAAGCACATACTATCAGGATATGGGAGAAGCGCTATGACATAGTGATGCCTCATCGTACTTCCACAAATATTCGCTTTTATACTGATATGGATCTGAAAAAATTGATGAACGTTGCTTCATTGGTGAAATTTGGCATTAAAATATCTTCTCTTTC
>CAZYEM010000260.1:0-5745 GCA_964646395.1 uncultured Bacteroides sp. | reverse complement strand
GGTACTTATGACGAATTTCAGAATATGGGATTTATGACAGAAATTGTACAAGGTATTATCGGCTGGGTAAAATCTCAAACCAAAGTAAAATCAATTATTGCATCCACTTACAAATCGAATATTGCATCGTATAAGGTACTTCAAAAAAACAACTTTGTAAAAATTGATGAAACGGAAATGCTTTTAATATGGGAACTTCAATTATATAATGAAAACAGAGAATACAGAAAAAGAATATGTTGAAAATAAAAAAAATATACTATAAATAAAACAAGAGAAACCAATACAGTGAACCCGATAAAATGATTCGTTATATCCCTCAGCAAAAAAGGCTGCTCCGTTACCGAAGCAGCCCTCTTTTAATATAAAACTAAAACTAATTATTTATTACCATTTTCTTAACCAGACGTTTGCCTTTATAAGAGAGTGAATAATAATAAATTCCATCAGGTAATTCATTTGCATTTAAGTTAATGCGATGTTTTCCTGATTCCTTTGTTTCATTAAAGGAATAAACCCTTTGTCCGACCATATTTACAATTTCAAAAGCAATATCGCCATGCAATGGTATATTGAATTCGATAATTGTATTTCCGTTAGCAGGATTTGGCATATTCTGTTTCATCCAGAAATTATCTGTAAAATCCTCTTCAACTCCAACGGTACAATTTAAAATTACATCAATTGCAAAAGCCGGAGACGTTCCACCATTGCCTAAAGTATTGTAACCGTAAACAGTAAGTGATCCATCAGTAGAAGAAGGATTGAATGTTATAGTAACAGAATTTGTAGAAGTAGTATCATTATAAACAACATTAGCACCTGTATAACTCCAAACATAATTAGTTGCATTTGAAATAGTAGGAACAGTATAAGTAGCAACAATATCAGAAGTGCTACCAATTGGGAAACAAATAATTAATCCACCGTTTGGAGATGCAGAAGTAATACTTCCGGCATTTGCAGGCATTGATGAAATGGTGATGGATTTTGTTATTTTGTTATTCGGAGCATAAGCATCACCGGCTAAGGTGGTGAAAGCACTGAAGGCAAAAGAATTTCCCAAAGGAACTGAAAAAGTTGTTGCAAATGAGAATGAAGCAGTGTCTCCATAATTCAAAGCAGGACCTGTCCATGTACCAGTTACAGGTGGTTGAGTTCCTCTTTGATAAGAAACAGGAATAGAAGTAACAGGATTTGATCCGAAATTTTTAAGGATTACCTTAACAGTTATTATGTTTCCGGAAAATACAATATCAGTAGGACTAACAATACTTAAAACACCAACATCTTTTAAAGCTGGTGATACATTAATTACCTTAACCGTTGTGTCGCTGCCAAAATAAAAATCGCCCGCCACGTTTGTATAAGCTTTAATGGTATAAGAAGGTTGAGTAGTTACTGTAAATGACTGGTTGAAAGTATGTGATACTGTTGCACCAGGTGCCAGACTGGTTATAATGGTATCCAATACAGGAACCTGATTATTAATAGTGTATTTAACCGGTATTGAAGTTAAAGTGGTTAAACCAAAATTCTGAACTGTAATTGTAGGATTAACAACATCACCTAATAAAGAAGCTGTTGGATTTGTAATTGCTATTACACCGGCATCTTTTAAAATAGGCAGCAATGTTAATTCAAAATCATCAATAGCCCAACCATTATAATTATTATTAGTTGCATTTGAAGAAAATACGAATCTGAACTGAATATAATTACCTAAGTTAGGTATTTTGGAAACGGCATATTTAGCCTGTTGCCATCCACCACCAACACCAGTCCACATTGCAACAGAAGTTGCATTATACCAGTTTACTGAATTTGTATCAAGTGTAGCCAGATTGCCAAGCATATTCCAGTCAACGCCTCCATTATTTGTATATTCAATTCTTCCTCCATCACTATTGTTTTCAGCATCCATCCAGAACCAGAATTTAAGGGTATCCGCTTTAAATACAGAATTATTAAATACAGGAGTATAAAGATAGTCGTAACTTGCATTTATATAATTACCATTCAATACAGTAGTCCATACATTTGGAGAACTATGTGCATTATTGATTACAGAAGCATTTGGCATCCCTTTTTCCCATTGCATAGTTCCACCACTCTTGAACCATTCTTCGGTAGTACCGTCAAAGTTTTCGCTATAAGGAATTCCTTTAACAGGTACTCCAAAATAATTTAGCATAGCAGTATCATTTGCCAGATTTCCATCACCGGAAACCACTGTATAAGCTTTGATAGGAATAGGACCTGCAACAACAGAAAGTTGAGTTGCAAATGTAATAGTATCCACCTTGTTAGATAACAGATATCCGTTATAAGTATGACTTACAGGAGCAGCATTTCCAGCACGATAAATTACCTGGAAATTATTTATACTGTCAGCACCAAAGTTTTTGATGATAACCCTTACATCCACATTACTACCAACCTGAGAATAAGTAATTGAAGGTTGATAAATGGAAGTAACTCCTAAATCAATCGGCAACGGACTGTATTCATCAGCACCAATATCAGGAGTAGTTGCATTTCTTGGCTGACCATCAATATCATCAGTAACCTCAGCTACTGGAATTCCAACATTATTAAGAGCAGGAGTATAAACGTGCAAATCAGTAGCAGATATATAATCAGGATTTTCTGATTTTGAATTAGCATCTTTACCACTTGTTGTTTTCCAAGCAGCCAGATTTGCACAGGCTGCTCCCCAATAACCCATTGTATTTCCTGTTGTGAAGAAGTTATTGTAATCACTACTAACAATAGATGTTGTTGAAGCTGCATAAATTGCATAACCTCCTCCTTTATTTACAACACTATTATTTCGCAGGATATTATTTGCCCCACCCGTAAAATACATACTGTAATAGGTTGTACTTCCAAAAGTTGAAATCGAATTATGATAAATTTTAAGATTACTTGAAGTAGTACTATAAAAGCCATAAACTGTTCCAAGACTTACAGATTGACTGATGAAATTGTTTGCTACCAAACTACTTCCCCCTGCATTATTACTAAGGTAGAAAGCATAAGTTGTTCCTGAATTAGTAAGAATAATCTTATTCTTTTGATAATTATTATTATCAGCATAATAAGAATATAATCCATAAACAGTTGCTGAAGTAGCAGCATTTCGAATGGTATTACCTATTGCAGTTACGCTGTCCTGATAATATAAATATAAGCCGTAGTAATAGAAATCCTTGATAATATTATTAATAATCTTGTTCCCCAATTCTTTGGAACTTGTGCTTACTCCATAAAGATAAACGCCATAATATCCACCGGTTATCAGATTATTGGCAAACAGATTTTTGTTATCAATCGTATTATAGGAATAAATGCCTGCAGATGTAGAAGTTGTGGATAATGCAGCTTGAATCACATTATTTGAAAATTCATTATTACTAGCAGAATTTGTTAATTCAACTACTCTACCTATAGTTGCATTTGGATTGCTAATGGTTAGGTATTTGAATTTAATATAATCTGCTCCATTTAATCTTACAACATAATTATTTGTAGCAGAAATAGGATTGAAGTTTATTATAACACTTGAGCTATCATTGTTTTGCGACTTAAATGTGATGGTGTTTGTATCAGATGCACCGTTGATAGCAGGTATCAATAATTGTTCATTGTAATTTCCTGATTCTATATTAAATGTAACAGGACCATTTACACCGCAATAAGTCAATGATTGTATGGCATTATTTATGGTTTGGAAATCAGGATTTGTTCCGCCAATGGTGTAGTTTCCTGATAAAGGACCTGCACAGGTAATAATACTAATATTTAGTGTATCATTAATAGTTAACTGATCCGGAACTCCATTAGGCATTTCTGTCCATATTTTCATATTATTGGCACCCGCTGTAAAATCATAAGTACCAATGGTGATAGTGTCGCTTCCAGCGTAGGCGATATTACACAACCAAGGAAGAGGTGCTTGAGGAACACCGTTTACACTCCAGTGAATATTTACAGTAGATAAAGCAAGTTGGCCATAGTTTTTAACTCTAACTTTTACATTTTGCAATCCAATACTGGTTGGATTTAAAGGTTGAAGCAAATCAACTATACCAGCATCATTATCAGGTAATACAAATTCATCAGCACCAATATCAGGGGTAGTAATGTTTCTTACATCATCATCAATATCATCCGTTACAGCTGAGATAGGAATTGCCTTTCCATCCAGATTAAAATTAACAAGATGAAGATTATTGGTTGCAAAGAAATTTGGATTAACAGAATATGAATTCTGATCTTTTCCACTGGCAGTTTTTAAGGATGCTAATGTAGTATGAGCAGAAGTCCAGTAAGCAAGATTAGTACCTGTTGAATAAAAATCATTATAATTACTGGTATCAATTCCGGCTGGAGTTGCAATATAATAAGCATAACCACCACCGCTATTTGAGAAGATATTATTTAACAGCGTACTGCTAGCTCCTGAAGTTGAATAGAATGCATAACCTCCAGTTGCTGTTCCTGCAGTAATATTTACTGAATTATAATAATATTTCATATTTTTACTATTTGAATTATATAACCCATAAACTCCCGCTGTACCATTAGATTGAGAAACAAAGTTATTTGCTACCAGACTGTTCCCTGAAGTACTGTTATTATAATACAAATACATACAATAGGCAGTAGAAGACCCACTGATATTTACCTTATTTTTAGTAAATTTACTGTTATTGGTATAATAGGAATATAATCCATAAACTGCTCCGGAATTTGCTGCATTGGCAATTGTGTTTTTAGTAACTAAAGCACTGTCATTGTAATACAAATAAAGTCCATAGTAATAAAAATTATTGATAGTATTACCATCAAACACATTTCCAACTTTTCTCATAGTAGAGCTACCATACCAATAAATAGCATAATAACCTCCGGATATTCTGTTGTTTATAAATTGATTATAATTATCCAAAGCAGCACTGGTACTATTGATTACACGATAAGTAGATGTAGTAGTTGCAGGAATTTCAATTATATTTCCATTAAAAATATTATTGGTAGCTCCACCTGCTATCTGAACAGCTGCTGTAATAGTTCCAGTACCAATTATTGATATTTTTTCAAAACGCATGTAATCAGTTCCGTTTAGATTAACTACAGCCGAACCAGTAGCACTTGTTAGTATTACAGAAGTATTGGTATTATTTTGTGAACGGAATGTAATCGTAGCATTTGGTCCCATATTTGGAATCTGATTTATATTAAGATTCTCATTATAAGTTCCTGGTAATACATCAAAAATTACATGTCCACAAATACCTACAGTAGCTATTGCATTCATGGCAGCAGTAAAGTTAGCGAAAACCCCTCCTGTACCCACTGTAAATGTACCAGTTAAACATCCCATTACATTTCCTGTAGCTGTGTCATTTACTGGATACATATCAGTCTGGTTATTTGGCAACGATGACCATGCTTTGATAACATTAGGCCCTCCTGCAAAACTGAAATCTCCAAGATATATTGGTGCTGAAGTTTGTCCACTTATCAAACTTCCTGTCCATGGAATAGTTGTTGCTTGTAAAACTCCGTTTACCATCCAGTTAATATTTGCTGAGGTTACTGTTGTAGTTCCGTAATTTGTTATTTTTACCTTAACCTGCGTCGGAACGCCTGAGGTTACTGCTCCTATAGGCTCTGACACAGATGTTACAGCTATATCCAATGCTGGTATATTAGTAACAATTGCAGTAGCAGGAACTT
>CAZYEM010000259.1:0-5745 GCA_964646395.1 uncultured Bacteroides sp. | reverse complement strand
AGAGTAGTGCTTCGCTTATGATTAACAATTAAGTTATCCCCCAAAGGAGAAAGCTTAATAAATAAGCTGTTTTGCTGTTCAATAGCCTGATAATATCATTAATTAACTATCAGTATTTTAAGGAAAAACTAAGGAAACAGGTATAACCTTACAATTATTAACCGAAAACAGATAAAACGCAAAGCAGCTACTTTGCGTTTTTTTTCTTTTAACTTTCCAACCTTAGCAAAAAAATTGCATCTTTGTATAATCAAATGAAGGAAATAGAAAGTATCATATCAGCATGCCTAAAGGAACAGAGGAATGCCCAGTTTATGCTTTATGAGCATTATGCCGGGCTGATGTTTGGTATTTGCCTTCGATATACAGGCAACCGCACCGATGCAGAAGATGTGATGCAGGATGCATTTGTAAAAATATTTCAGAATATAAAATCGTTCAGGCAAGAAGGCAGCTTTGAAGGATGGATGAAAAGAATAATGGTAAATACGGCCCTTAATTATCTGAGATCAAAGAAAAAGGCAAAATTTACCGAACTCACCCCACTTATGATGAATAGTCCGGAAGAAAATACAGACATAGACTATGAAGTGGAACCCGAAATACTGATGAAGATTATTCAAAAACTACCCGATGGATGCCGAACCGTATTTAACCTCTATACTTTTGAAGATTATTCGCATAAGGAAATTGCAGCTTTGCTTGGTTTTACCGAAGGAACATCAAAATCACAACTTTCGCGAGCCAGAAAATTATTAACAGAAGCAGTACTGGAATACAAACAAAAAAACAATTATCAATTAGCAACATGAAAGAAAAACAAAATATTGACGAATTGTTTAAGAAGGGTTTAAGTGATTATAGAGCTGAATTACCTTCTGTAAAAACCAAAGAAAAAATCTTTGGCAAACTTTCATTTTATCAAAATCTCAAGCGATTGAGCATTTTTATAATCGCCATCTTATTTATTACCGGATCAATATGGGCTTATCAATACCTTATCAGCAAAACTACAGATAAAGAAATCTCTTATCAGCAGCATTCAGCCAACGATAATAAACAACAGCATATTTCCAAGGCAGAACCTTTGGCTGTTACCACTGTAATAAAACAAGAAGAATACAGCAAACCACAAACCATTAAAAACGAAAGCAGTTTGGCAGCTTCCTTTAATAAAAAACAGCCTGCCTTAATTCTGCAAAATGCAACTACTGCAAAAGAGCAAACGTTGCTAAAACCACAAAGCAATGCTTTTGAAAAAGATACAGAAATTCCGTTGCAAAAAACAGCTGCTATAATTGAGCTGAAAAAAGAGAATGAAGTAACCGCCAAAGCAGAAGAAATAAATGAAAACAAACCGGAAGTAGCTGCTGTGGAAGTTAAAACAAATACTCAAAAAGAAAATGAAAAAGCTAAGACCGAAGACTTAATAAAAAAGGCGTATAAAAAACCGGTTTCAAGTCGTTTTGAATTGTTGCTTGGTGCAACGGTGTATTTAGTTGACAAAAAACTTTCGGCTGCAACCGAATATGATAACCTGGTAAAACTAAGAAAGGATGCAGAAAAACCCATCTTTGCATTTGCGCCGGCATTGGAATTAAGGTTTAATTTCAATAAATTCTATATCCAAAGTGGATTTCAATATCAGAAATACGGTGAAAAAGTCGATTTCAAAACTTCAGAAACGTTAAGGAATATAACAGAAAACTGGCTGCACAGAGATACCCTTTATTATGTAAAGGATTCGGTAAATCCACCGGGTTCATGGCATCTGGATACAATATGGTTTGTAGTGAAAGACACGAATTATAAAACCAATAAATATAGTTTCAGAAAAGACAATTCGTTTAAATATGTTGAAATACCGTTCTTAATCGGAAAACGTTTTGTGGCTAACAATTTATCGTTGGAAGTATCAACCGGAATTTCGCTTGGTTTTCTGTTGAAAGCTGATGCACGCATATTATCAACCGATGGGAAAACAGCACTGTTAATCAGCGATGAAAAATCACCTTATCTTAATTCCATTATGGTAAATTACCTGTTGCGGTTCTATTTAAGGTATTCAATAAGCGAAAGATGGAGCATTTATGTAAGCCCTAATATGAAATACAACCTGGGCAACTTGCTCAACGAATCCATGTATCCGATAAAACAGAATTACATGCTTTATGGAATTGGAAGCGGATTAATTTATAAATTTTAAAATTACAACTAAATGAATAATATGCATCTGATAATAAAAATGATTTAATGATTTTTTGGGAGAATGATTTTATGAAGAAATACATCATCGCTTTATTTTTAATAATTATTGCTTATGAAAGTCAGGCACTTTCTACTCTGAATGTTCAGGGACAGCTTACAAATACAGCAAACGGAAACGGAATCGTAAACGATAGTATTTATATTACGGATAGTGTAAATTATACGGATGTCGTTATAACAGGAGCCAATGGTTATTATAATATTTTAATAACCAATACCACTTATAACAAGCCTTATTACCTGAGGGTAAAGGATTGCAATAATATATGGCATCATGGAGTAGCTTATGCCAATGATAATATAAACACAGTAAATTTCAGTATTTGTTACTACACATTTATGAATTGCCAGAATGGGTTTTCCTATACCAAACAAAGCAATACAACTTTCAATTTTACAGGCAGTAATGCAAGCAGCAATCCCACCTTATATTTCTGGAATTTTGGTGATGGAAATACGGCTGTCGGTCAAAATGTAAGCCATGTTTATCCGCAACCCACTACTGCTGTAGTCAACTATCAGGTAACGCTAAATACTAAAACGGTATATCCTGCTGATACCTGTTATTACCAATCTTTGCAACTGGTAATGGTTACCGATACCAACCCCAAAATCAGCGGAAAAGTAACAGCAAGCGATACGGTTGTTCCGGGAGGTTGGGTTACCTTATTTGGAGTAAATAATCCGGTTGGGAGTTGTGTAGCAATTGATTCGGCTTATTGGGATAATCAGGGGAATTATTTCTTTGCAAGTTTTCCTGTAAACTATCCGGCTTATATTCTCAAAGCCGGATTCAATTATGGTTCGCCCATCGGAAACTATTACATTCCATCCTATTATGACACCCTTTATTCCTGGATGAATTCGCCTCCGGTATTTCCGGTGGTTGATACAACAACTTATGATATACAATTGATTAAAACAGTTCCCAATCAAATACAAGGACCGGGATATATTGCCGGAAATATTACGGATAAAAATGAAAAAACAATACTGGATGATCTCGATATTATGCTTATCAATCAATATAATCAGGTATTGAAACTCAAGAAACCAAACGCTATGGGAAATTATAGTTTTACGAATTTAGCTTTTGCCAGCTACAGGGTTTTTGTGGAATTGCCAGGCAAAATAGCTACTCCGGCAAATATAACACTCAATGCTTCCACGCCTTATATCAATAATCTGAATTTCGTTATTAACGATAATGTTATAAGCCTGGCCGTAAACGAAGAAATTGAACTGCAGAATGCCATCAGTGCTATTTATCCAAATCCCGCCAATGAAGAGTTTTTTGTTGATATAAAACTCAAAAAGATGGAAACTATAAGGATAGAAGTTTATAACCGGTTTGGGCAGCAAATGATTCAGAAATCCGTAATTGTTGAAACCGGAAGTCAGCATATTACAGTATTCATTAATGAACTAACAGCTGGATTTTATACGGTTAGGATTTCAAATAAAAAGCAATCGTTAAGCAGAAAATTAGTTAAATTCTGATTTTTATTCCAACCTTTCCGAAAAACTACATCTTAGTTAAAAACAAATTATTATTTTTTTTAACTTAATACAGAAAACAAATGAAAAAGAAAATCTTACTAATTTTTATTTTAGCAATCTTCGGATTGTCAAGAGCGAATGCATTTACGGTTGCATTTATTAATGGTACTGTTACCAATACATTAACAAGCATGCCTGCAGTTGCCCACACTGTAATTATCACAGATAGTATAAATTATACGCAACTACTTTATACTGATATTAATGGTTTTTATCATGATTCCATTGGTAATAGCTCCCCCAACCCCATAAAGTATTACATTTTGATTTACGATTGCAATAATATACTTCATTATGATACAGTTACCACAACAGGCTATGTGTCAAAAACTGCCAATTTCTCAATATGTTATAATTTTATAGATGCAGGAGTAACTGATATTATAACTCCAACAAATCCGGTTATGGTTGGTGATATACTACCCCTGAAAGTAAAATTTAAAAATTACAGTACTCAATCTATAAACAGTTTGCAAATTGGTTTTATAATAAACGGACAATTATTAAGTCCATTTAATTGGGTAGGAGTTTTATATCCTGATAGTTCAGCAATTATTCAGATAGGAACTTATACTGTTCCGAATCAAAATAATTTATATTTAATTTCATATACAAATCTTAGCGGTGATATGAATCATAATAACGATACTTGTTATAAAACACAATTAATTGTTCCTCTGTTTGATGCTGGAGTAACTGATATTCTTTACCCATCTGATACTGTAGCATTTGGCGATACAATTGCACCTAAAATTATTTTTAAAAATTATGGAACAATACCAATTACTAGCTTACAATTAGGATACATATTGAATAATAACACAGTAGCAGTATTAGAAACTTGGAATGGTAATTTATTTCCAGATAGTTCAGCAATTTATACTTTTAATCAAAAATATTACCTTGATTCGTTAAACCTTTATCGTTTCAGAGCATTTTTATTTCATCCTTTAGATAATAATTCTCTGAATAATATGGATTCTGTGTATGTGTGCATGCTTCCTCCTACAAATGATGCTGGAGTTACTGAAATTATTATGCCATCCAATATTACTGCCGGAGATACTATTTATCCAGTTGTAAAGTTCAAAAACTATGGAAGCTTACCATTAACAAATGTTTCATTAAAATTAGTAATGAATGGGTATTATAATAACCCAATTAACTGGACCGGAAATTTACCACATGATAGTTCAACAACTATTCCTTTTGGTCAATTTATTATTTCAAATCTTTATAGTAATTTTGTGTCATATACAATTATAAATAATGATTTAAATCATTTTAATGATACCTGTTATAAAATAATAAATGTTAACCCTACTCAAATAGATGCTGGTATAGTGGAAATAATAAGTCCTGCAGATGTAACTTGCAGTGGGGTGCAAACATATCCAAAAGTAGTAATTAAAAATTTCGGAACAAATCCTTTAACTTCTATTCCATTAAGCTGTCAAAGAGGATCATCAACTATAGTTACTGGTAACTGGACAAGGTTAATTCCATTAAATTATGGAGATACAGTCCATTTTACTTTCGCAACACCTTTTAATGTTCCAATTGGTACCTCTTATGCTTTTTCTGCATTTACTACATTGGCTAATGATGCAAATCCTATAAATAATAAAGTTGCCAAATCAGTTATTATTGGCTTTCCTCCACCTACAACATTTAATATCATAGGCGATGATACTGTAATAATTGGACAGAGCAATGTAGCTTACTATGCAGATTGTTATGCATACTATTCCTATCAGTATATCTGGACTTTGCCTCCGGGAGCAGTAATTGATACTGTTTATAATAATTATATTGTAATTAATTATGGTAGCAATGCCCAAAGTGGAAATATCACCTGTAAAATTATGAATGCTTGCGGAATATCTCAAACAGTTGTACTTCCCATTTCTGTATTTG
>CAZYEM010000258.1:5462-5746 GCA_964646395.1 uncultured Bacteroides sp. | reverse complement strand
GTTTTATATGATACGACAACCTATTATGTTGAATCAAAATTAAGTAATCCTGAAATTGTTCAGATTGGAACAGGAACTTCCTATCAAAACTTCCCTTTTGATATTTACTATGGATATAGCAGAAGTGCTTCAGTTTATACTGCAGCTGAAATCGGAGCTTATGGATTGATAAAAGAAATTCAGTATCAGGTATATGCTGCATCAACAACTGCTTCCCCCATTAAAATTTATATGAAAGTGGTTTCGTCTGCAAGCATGATCGCACAGGACTGGGCAACTTTAAC
>CAZYEM010000258.1:0-5452 GCA_964646395.1 uncultured Bacteroides sp. | reverse complement strand
GCTTGTGCTGTTGTGGTTTATGAAGGTAGTGCAGCATTTAGCCTTTCCGGTTGGAATAGTATCACTTTAAATACAATATTTGATTTTACACCCGGAAATTTAATGATTTTGTGCGAATCAAATTACGGTGGAGGTGGTTCATCATATACTTATCCCTATTTTAATTATACAACCACTTCCCTTTCAGGAACCCATCAATATGCTAATCAGGATTCATATGCTCCTACAGGAAATTTATATTTAAACAATTCCCGGCCTAATGTAAAACTGAAATTTGCTTCGGCAAATTGTTCAAGTCCGAGAGTTCCCGTTAATGTTAATGTTGCTATTTATTCTCAGGAAGTTGGTCTTTCTTCGATTTCTACTCCAAGTGGTTGTGCATTAGATATGGTTCCGGTAACTATCTCGATTGTAAATAATGGTTCGGATACAATAAATGATAATATTACAGCAACTTACAAACTTAAAAACGGAGATTTCATTACTCCGGAGCTAGTAACTATTCCAATTCCACCATTTGATACCATACAATACACTTTCAATACATTGGCAAATTTATTTGCTCCAAATTCAGATACTATTTTTAATATCACATCAGTAGTAAATCTTTTAAACGATCCTTATGCAATAAACGATACGTT
The DNA here is from genome assembly GCA_964646395.1 of uncultured Bacteroides sp. Taxonomy (GTDB): domain Bacteria; phylum Bacteroidota; class Bacteroidia; order Bacteroidales; family JACABE01; genus JACABE01. The sequence continues at coordinate 4,811 of CAZYEM010000258.1, read as the reverse complement.
GACAAAAGATTCGATATTGTCCAGATTTACACCTGTTTCGCCAATTACTTCAACTGTAAATATCCCTTACGGTGCATCTGCTACTTTAACGGCAGCTTCTCCCAACACCTTAGTCTGGTACAATGAATTAACCGGTGGCAACATACTGGGACAAGGCTCTTTATTTACGCCTCCATTGCTTTATTCAAGCGATACATTTTATGTGCAGGCAAATGTGAATTTACTTTCAACACTTAGCTTTGGAACAGGAACTGCAACCAATACAAATACCGGATATCCGGCACCTTACGGAAATTACTTTAAAGGTGCCCGACATCAGATTTTGATAACAAAAACTGAATTAAATGCGAATGGATTTACAGGTGGTTCAATCAATTCACTTGCTTTTGATGTTGCAACAATTCAGGGAGCTGCACTACAGAATTTTGAAATTAAAATGGGTCATACTCCTTTGTCAACTCTTTCCGTTGGAAACTGGATATCAAATACCATACCCGTCTATTCTGCTGCAAGCTATACCGATGTTTTGGGGTGGAATACCCATCAGTTTTCCACTCCGTTTATATGGAATGGAACTGATAATCTGATTATTGAGGTTTGTTTTAATAATACCGGTTTTACTAATAATGCAAAAACACGTTATACGCCAACATCTTTTAATTCTGTAGCTTACAAAAGCGCTGATGTTACAGATTTGTGTAATGGAACAACAAGTGCTTCCGTATCAACTTATCGTCCTAATATAAAATTACAAACCAGCATTCCAGGATGCAGTAGCCCGAGAGTGGCAGCAATAATTAATGTAGGACCTCCACCTCAGAATGATGCAGGAATATCTGAATTAGTTAGTCCACATTCAGTTGCAAAATATGGTGAAGCAACAGCCGTAAAATTTAAAATAAAAAATTATGGTCTTGACAGTTTAACTAATGCAACTATTGCATGGTCGTTAAACGGCGTAAATAAACCTGTTTACAACTTTACAGGAAATATTTTACCCGGAAGTGATTCGATAATTACAATTTCCAATGAATATTTTACTGTAGGTCAAAATTGTATAAAGGCATGGACTTATAATCCAAATGGTGTTTTAGATAGTGTAAATTCAAATGACACACTGTTTAATACCTGTTTTACTTCCTGTATGACGGGTGATTATACCATTGGAGATACAACAGGAGGAAATTTTCATAATTTCCCAACATTTAATGCAGCCGTAAATACATTAAAATTATCCGGAGTTTGTGGAAATGTTACATTGCTTGTTGATTCAGGCACTTATAACGAACAGTTAAGAATCCCTGAAATTATGGGTGCAGGTACAAACAGTACAATTACATTCCGTTCTGCAAGTAACGACAGCACAAAAGTAATATTGCAATATGCCTCAAGTGATTATGCTACCAATTACACTCTAAAACTGGATAGTGCCGATTATATTCGTATTGAGAAAATGACATTAAAATCCACAGGATCAACTTATGGTAATGTTATTGAACTGGCTAATTCGGCAAATTACAATATCATTTCCAATAATATCATCCAAATGCCTTCCGTAACAACTTCATACTATTCAGGTATTTATGAAAATAACAATTTAAACTCTTTTAATAAATATCAATTTAATGAAATTTTAAATGGATATTATGGGATTCAGTCAAACGGAAATTCCACTCCTTCAAAGAAAGGAATAGAAATTAAAGGAAATATAATTAAGAATTTTTATTATTATGGCATTTATGCTAACTATCACGATTCATTAACAATAGCTGATAATATCATAACATCTTCGTCAGCAAATTATTATGTTTATGGGATTCTGGCTGCTCAGGTTAATAATGCATCTTCCATAATCAGAAATAAAATCACATTATCTTCATTTGGAAGCCAATATGGAATTAATTTATCAGGATGTTATGGTACAACAACTTTAACAGGACTAACTGCAAACAATATGATTTCCTTAAACGGAACGGGTACTTCTTCTGATTTATTTGGAATTTATCTTTATTACGGCAGCTTTCAGAATGTATATTTTAATTCTGTAAATATTACAGCACCTGCGTTGGAGAATTGCAAAGCAATGCATGTAAACTATGGCTCTGATTACAAGTTATTAAACAATAACTTTGTAAATAACGGAGGTGGTTATGCTTTATATGTTTATCCAACAACGGCTGTAACACAATCAGATAACAACAATCTGTTTACAACCGGTACAAAACTAACCAATTGGAGTGGCTATCAGAATTCAATAGAAGCCCATAGATTAGCCAGTGGAAAAGATTCGAATTCGGTTTCTTTAAATCCTGTGTATTTCTCTCAAACAGATTTACATATAAAATCACCGGAACTTTTCTACAAAGCAAAACCAATTTCGGGATTGACAAAGGATATTGATGGTGATTTAAGAAAAACATTACCAACAATAGGTGCTGATGAAGGAAACTTAAGTCCGATTGATATCAGTATCAATTCGATAATCAGACCTAATTCAACAGAAACCGAAAGCGATACAATTCCGGTTACAATTGCAATAAAAAATTACGGGACTGATACTATTTTTTCCATACCTTTCAGTTATACAATAGATAACGGTAATGCTGTTAATTTTGTCTTTAATAAAACAATTCCTCCTTTAAAATCGGATACGGTGTATTTGCCTGATTTTATCGTAAAAGCTGGAAATTCAAACTTATGTATTAATAATGAGTTGATAAATGATACCAATACCTTTAATAATCAGAAATGTAAAACATTCTGGGGTAATCCATTATACGATCCTCAGCTTGTAAAAATATTGCCATTGATTGAAGGATGTAATCTTACAACAGATACCGTAATTGTATTGATAAAAAACAAAGGTGTAAAAACTATAAACAATGGACTTTATGCAAGTTACCAGAGAATAGGGGAAGATAATATTATAACAGAATCTGTAAACATATCAATTAATCCGGGTGATAGTATTTATTATACTTTCCAGACTCCTGTCGATTTATCAGTTACTACACAGGATTCAAACTATCATATAAAATCATGGGTATCTATTTCAACCGATTTTATACATACGAATGATACAGCATTTATAAATTCTCAATCAAATGCAAGTCCACCGCTTCCATTGGTTAACAATGCGAATACACCTTATGCTACTTCAGCTTTATTATCAGCAACTTCCATTACAAATGATTCAATCTACTGGTATAATCAACCAAACGGAGGAGATTTCATCAATAAAGGAAATATTTTTAATACTCCTTTACTTTTTGAAAATGACACCTTTTATGTAAGTGCGAGAAATGAACAAGCAATTAATACAGCTATAGGAAATGGTACTTATAAAAATTCATGGAACAATTATCCAAGCCCTTATGGTCTTTATTATAAGGGAGCAAAGCAGCAATATTTATACAAAGCCAGTGAATTGACTGCAGCTGGAATTACTTCAGGAGCCTTATATTCAATAGCATTTGATGTTTATTACAAAGCAGATTATGCGTTGGATGAATACACAATAAAAATAGGAAGCACAAATCAATCAGCTTTATCAAGTTGGATTACAACAGGTTTGACAACAAAATACTATTCACCTTCTTACACTTCCTTTAATGGTTGGAATACGCATACTTTTTCCACTCCTTACAATTGGGATGGAGTTAGCAATATTGTTATTGAAGTTTGCCATAATAATTATTATGGCTCGGCTTCAAGTAATGCAACTGTTAATCAAACAAGTACTACTTATGTTTCTTCATTATATTACTATTCCAATTCTGATTTAAATATTTGTAATCCAGGTATCGGTTCACCAACCATTTCCTATTACAGGCCAAATATTCAGGTTAACGGAACTATTGCAAGTTGTCCAACATTAAGGATTCCTGTAATTGCAACTGTTGGAAATCAGCAAACAACCGACATCGGAATTACACAGATAACATCTCCAAATTCAGCTTACAATATAAATAATCAAAGATCTGTAACTGTTACTATAAAAAATTATGGCACAGATGCTATTTCAAATTTCATGATAAATTATCAGAAAGATAATGACAGTATTATTAGTCAGATAATTACCGACACTATACCTTCAAATAATACGATAACAAAAACTTTCAATCAATTACTAAGCTTAAGTGAAAGTGCTGTTGCCTATAATTATACTTTAAAATCCTGGACTTCAGCAATAAATGATACCAATAATTTAAATGATACCATACAAAAAAGCTTAACTTATTCATTACCTACATATTGTGTTTCAACTCCAATCAGTCAAACTGTATTTGATATTGTCTCTGTAACAATCGGAACTAATACCAATACCAGTTTGCCGATAGGTAATAAATACTCTGATTTTACAGCTGCAATTTTGAACAATTTACAAGTTGGATATAATTATCCTGTTTCAGTTAAAACAAATTATGTTCCTACTAATACAACTCAGTATCCTTCGTGGGTAAATATTTTTATTGACTTTAACCGGGATGGAATTTTTGATACTTCTGCCAGCGGTGGTGAAAGAGTTTTTTCTATAGCAAATCAATCATTTAGTACTGTAAATGGGAATATAACAATACCTAATACTGCAATTTCAGGTCTAACAAGAATGAGAGTTGTAACAACTTTATATGGTAATATATCAAATACCGGACCTTGCGGAATTTATGGTAATGGTGAAACCGAAGATTATACGGTAAAAATTACTAAATTTCCACCAATTAACAATGTTTCAATTACCGGGAATTCCAATGTATGTCAGAAACAAACCAATGTCATTTATTCAGTTCCGGCAATGACTTATGCCACTT
>CAZYEM010000257.1:0-5769 GCA_964646395.1 uncultured Bacteroides sp. | reverse complement strand
AGAAATCCATAGAAAAATAGTGAATAGCGTGAAAAAAGTGATTTCACCTGTGGCGCCAGAATAGAGGGGGCATGCGCGAGGAGCTCTGTATCATTTGGAATCTTGGTGAGATCTAGTGTTAGCTCCGTAACAGATGACATATCGTAATAGATTTATTACATATCTCATCTTTAAGTTTCGCTTAACGACGTGTGTAACGACGTGCATGCTTGCGACCGTGTCTGCGTCTGCGACGACTACCGCCATGTGCCACATTACGCATTTCCGCCGCAGATGGTGTAGCAGCACCTGCAGTCGTTGCCCATCTCATCACATTTTCAGATGGCTGATACGCTTTCAGTGACATGCCTGCCTGAATAGGTGCCATGCCACCTCTTGATTGTCTATTGCGTCTGCGTCTTGACGAACGTCTGCGTCTTGTATTCATTCTATTAGAATACCATTTTAAACAAATTACTGCTTAAGAAATTGGCGATACTCCCGTACTGCCGCCTCATCAATCTCCGCATTCTTTCTCAAGCTCTGCATCAACGGATTATTATCCACCGCACTCACCGACTCATACTGATTACGCTCACGGCTCACATCCAACTTCAACGGAACACGGTATTCTACGCGACCCAAATCACCCACACCAGGTGTGATATCCAGAGAGCGATTAATCGCAAGGGCACGGTCATTAATAAAATCAGCATCCAGCTTCTTTGACCACTGCTTTCCAGGATCACCATTGAATGTCGCGGAGTTACCGGAACCACCAATAGGCTTACGTCCACGGGCAATCTGCTCCTTGTTCGGATTGGTGCGCATGTTATACGCAAACGTAGGATCCATTGAATCATTCCACGCCCCATTGCCTCCTGGACCCGTCCATGCCAAATTTGCCGATAACTGTGCCTTCTGTGTCGAACGTGCCACATCATCAGGGTCATACACCTTCAAACGATTTGTAGCCGACGCACCATCACCACCCGCCACACCCATGCGATCCAAATAGATCGTAGACTCCTTCACTGTCGTGCGCGCAATATCCTTGGGATCCCATACCGTAATCGCGGGGGCTCTCTCCGCATACGTAATCGGTGTACCTGTCATGCGAATGTTGCCTGTGGTCTCTCCACGACGCGTCGGGCGCGCATCATCCGTGTAATGTGCCGTCACCAACTGATTGTCTGCTGGCGCCGCATTGAGTGCCATCACACGCTCCGATGTCTCATTACGCTCATTCGGACGAATCTCATACGACGACTTCCCATAATCCGCCTCCACCGCCCCCATGTCCTTCGTGTAATAACTTGTCATGTCCGCATTACGATATCCCGCCCCTCCATACTGTTGCGCCATCGGCATACGATACGAACCTGTCACATAACTCTCTCCAAAATCCTGTGAAGAGGCTGTACCTTCGTAGGCAACAGATGTCTCTGGACGTGTGGTAAAGGGTAGGACCTGTACCGATCGCACCGTCTCCTTAATCAATTCACCATTGGTGACAAAGAAGCGCTCACCAGACTCATCAATGTAAAATGTATCAGGCTTATACTTACGCACTTCACCCACATCCGACACTTCCGCACTCGTTCCAATAAAATGACCTCCAGGTACCATTGGTGTGTCATATGTCTCCTTGGGATTGGTAGCAACACGAAGTTCGTTGGTGTCCTTGGGACGCATGATTTCATTGATTTCCAACTGTTGGAAGCCACCTTTGCCCGCAAATCCAAACTTCTCTCCGATACCCGATCCGACTTTGGTGGGTTCAAAGGGACGCTCACCGTTGCGTGCCATGGGTGCCTGAGAGGTCACACGGGACTGAAAGAAGTCGGTGTTATCCTCCATTCCATAGGGATTACCATACGGGGCACGTGATGTTTCAAACATGTTTTCCACTTCCCGTTTCTTAATCTGTGTGCTACCCGAACCGTTATAAGCGTCCAACATGCTGGTATTGGCTTGGGGTGCTGTGTTTTGCTTCATGCGTCCACCAAAGAAGGGTTGCATGTTGTTATGCTTAAATTCATTGGAGGGGATGCGTTGACCTGAGAGAGGACTGACTACGAATTTGCTATCAATGTAATTGGGGTTCGCCTCCGTATTGTCGGAACGAAATTCCATGAGTGGAACATTGGAATCAATGGGAGAAGGAGATGGTCTCGTACCCGGGATATTAGAGTTGGGGGCGTAAGGTGGCTTGTTAGAGGAATAACCAAAAGCGGTACCGTATGGACCTGCGCTTGGTTCGGATGGGTAGGTCTGCCCATTCGACACTTGGTACATCATATCGAGATCGGGTCCAAATCCAACGGCGGAAGCACCTTTGGGAGCCACGGTGAGAGGATCGGAGTTCGGTCCACGAGCGGCGGGCATAAATCCTTCCTGTGTGCCAGGTCGTACAAGAAGAGGATATTCACGATTGGAAGGGGGAAGGGACTGAGCCGCTTTATTATTTTGTTGCATGGGCGACGTATTTGTTATTTGTATTGCTTGCGCTTGTGTTTGCGCTTTTGCGGGTGTTTCACTAATTTTGGAGACGCCATATCCTAATCCAAGAAGACCAAATAGAGCTGCAACTTCCATACTACCAGTTTCCACCTTTAATTTTTGAGTAAAAGACGACTCAACAATTTATACTTTTGGAACCTAAACCTATCTATAAATAGTATCATAACTATGGCGATCGAACTAACTTTACATGATTTTACCCCTTGTCTTCTGGATGATGGTATAACCGTCATCACCACCATTACCAATTATGGCTACCTAATGTATACGTGTAACATGTTAAAAAGCCTTGCGCCTTATGGACTAGACAAGAAAGTATTTATTGTATGCATTGACAAACGGGGTGCGGATATTCTTCGTTCACAGGGATATTATGTGTATTGTATGGAAGATGAGACACTCAGTCGATTTAGTCCCTGGAACACCAAAGGATACGATAAGATTTGCTATTTGAAATTAAAAGTGATCTATCACATTTTATCGTTACAGAAGAATGTATTATTGGTAGATGGCGACATTGTATTTCAGAAAAATCCAATGATGGACATTCTTTATTGGCAAACCGATCATCATTTTGATGTATGGGTTCAAAATGATTCTCTTGTCAATAAAAATACGGAAAATATGTGTACTGGGTACATGTATCTTAAATCAAATGAAAATATGATCCGTTTATATGATTGTGTTTCGGAAGCAGGTGTTCAACGCTACATGACATGTGCTTTTGATAACAATGACCAGACGTATTTTAATCGGTATGTCAAACCCTATTGCAGGACATGTCCTCTTCCATTAGAGCGATATCCCAATGGACAATACTTTTACATTAAGGCAAAATCATTGCGACGAACCGCCGTATTGGTTCATTTTAATTGGGTGATCGGTCATTTAAAAATGGCAAAAATGAAGGAACATGGACTTTGGATTCTTACACCAGAGGAAGAGGAGACGATTTCATAGGAACAATTGTTTCACGCTCCATATGATACGTAACAGGTCCCTCCTCTTTTTCGATCACGATATGAATAGGGCGTCTCCTAAATAAATGGCGTACATAGAGCGAATAAGATGTCATATACATACATTGAATGACAATTGGTGTAGAAGCATGAATACGAACAGAAGAACCACATGCTAATAAGGGAAGTAGCCCATGAGTATGAATGTGATCGGTTTCGATAATGCTGAGAGATGAACCGAGTAGATAGACGCGTTGTGGTTCCATCTTCCATTGACACAATTCAATATCGGATACAGTGAGACGAACCGTGACAGGATTCGCTAATACGTCGCTCACGATTTTTATTCCTACTAAAAAATCAGCCACGGTAACAAGATCGTGGGGCTCAGAATGAATGGAATGATTTTCATAACAAACCGAATAGGAAATGGTGCGATTAATGGACGCAGCCACTTCAGATGGTTCGATCTGTGAAAGATCGAGGGCTAAATATTCTATCATTTCTATCTAGTAAAAGAGAGAAATGATGTAATGATATAAATATAGAACAAAGTATATTATGTAAAAATACCTGGAATACGTGGATACATGTCTTTTTCATGACCCAATTCGGAAACGGGTGGCTGATCCTTTGGTGTGAAACAAGTTAGTTCACGGTGGGTATTGTACTTCTCCTTGTCTATGTCACGTGATGGAATGAAGAAGTCAAACGGTGTTTCAAATGTCTCTTGGGGATTATGAAAGAGGGGTTGCCAACGATTCCAGCCGGTGGCGCGGAGAGTGCAAGGAGGGTCCACGAGACGAGCAAAGGTTTGAGGAACGTTCTCATCTTCCGCGTTCTGTAAGGGACGCTGATTCATCATGTTTCGATCAGGGTTGTATTCCGTGGGACTGCACCGAATCTTGGTTCCTAAGCGATTAATTCCCTTTAAATCTGACTCCACATCAGTCTTCCATTCGCCTTCCACCCATGAGTTGCCACTACGCTGAAGACGTGTTGTCGCATTCACTGGAAAAGTGGTTGGACAATTCATAGCAGGTGGATTTAAATAGTATCGTGCAGCATAGGAGGTAATGCGCATGTCATCCACTTGGTGAAATGGGTCATTCCGTAGACGGGTTAATGCTTGTTGAGGCGCATAGCATGACATTCTTCTACTCTACAATATTATATTTAATACTTCTCAGGCTTCACGCAAACCTCATTCACAATGGGATAGGGTGCGACGACCGCAGGGTATCCCATCATTTGGTAGGCTGGAAGATGTGCCTTCTGAATATCAATGGTAAGAGAGACCTTTGTATTGTCTCGAACAATCTCCTTCTTTTGCTGAGGGGGCTGATACTGACGCCATGGTGCAAACGTATTTGGAATATTAATTCCTCGCAAATCCGATTCCAAATCCACCATATTGCCCTTAATCAAACTGACTTCATTACCACCAACAATGCCTAAGATATGACGTTGTGGTCTAGGGTTGACATACTGTGATGTTAGATCATCGTAGTGCTGAGGATTCTCCTTCTTTTCCCAATGCGATGTTAAGATCGGACCGTAGGCATCATCTACCGTGCTTAAATAGAGTGCCATCTTCTTCTATGTGTAGATCATATTTTCATATATTTATAAAAATAATATCATAAAATTTGAAGATAGAATCTTCATCAGAAAGTCATAGTCCGTTCAAATAGCAAAAGCAAATGTCGCATCTCATTCTTTCTCTCGACGGTAATATCGGTTCAGGCAAGACGACTCTTCTGAATCATATTCGTACCTATCTCCATGACATTCATGTAGTGGATGAGCCGGTTGGACAATGGACGGAGCTCCATGACAAAGAGGGAAAGAATTTATTGGAGCTCTTCTATCAAGACAAAAAACGTTGGTCCTACACCTTTCAGAATTGTGCGTTGTTGACTCGTCTCACCAACATTAAGGATGCAATCTCCAAATTAGATACGACGGTAAAGAAGCGTCAGGTGATTGTGACGGAACGTTCTATGCTCACTGATAAACATGTCTTTGCGGAAATGCTTCATGATTCAGGTGATTTGAATGCGATTGAATGGGAGCTCTATAATAATTGGTTTCATACCTTTGGTAAAACGTATCCGATTCATGGAATCATTTATTTGTCTACGAGTTCCAAAACATCAAAGGAGCGGATTCAGATTCGGAATCGTCAGGGAGAAGATCGGATTGATATGGAGTATTTGGATGCGTTGGAGGCGCAACATGAGAAGTGGATTAGTAATACGACGATTCCTGTGCTAACGTTATCAACGGAAGTAGGCGTATCAGTGGA
>CAZYEM010000256.1:0-5779 GCA_964646395.1 uncultured Bacteroides sp. | reverse complement strand
CTGATAGTTTTTGCAAGCTGTCAGGTTTTTAATTAAAATAAAGAGTAAATTTGTAACGTTTAAATTAAATAATTAATCAATAAAAATCTGAGTTGCCTATTTCTTTACAAACAGATGTATTTAAATACTATAAAAAACAGCAACTGCTTTTTATATAGTGGAAATATACGCAATTTTAGATTTTTATTCGTTGGTAAAATTTTAAAGAGCGATGAGAAAACTAACAACAATATTGATTTTGATGATTTATGGAATTGTTACATTTGGACAATTGACATTTTTACCTAATGACATTTCAAAGACTAAAAAACTTTTACCAGATAACATCAGAACGATTAGACAATACAAAGGTGATTTGTTGTTGAATGTACGAGAATATGACACTTTAAAAAATTTGACATTTAGTCATTATAAGCAATACGTCCATGAGAATTGGAATGGGAAATACTTAACAATGATAACTGGTAATCTTTATAACGATTTGGGCATATTGATTAAATCATATCATTTACATTCAAATGCAGGATTATCAATTTGGTATTACGAATATGATTTTCTTGGAAATAATACTAAACTATTCATGCGAGATAATGATTATGAAGACCATGATAGTTTGATAAATACAAATCCATATCGTTACATTGAAGAAATAACAAACATAAACGAACTTAATAATCATCCAAAAATTAAAGAGATTGAAAAAGTTGTACAAAAGTATTTACATTGGGAACGCACTTATGATTCTATCGGAAATATGCTGACTGAGTTATCATTTAATGAAAATGGAGATACTTCTGGATACCAACGATATGAATACGACGAAAACAACAATAATATATACTTCTACAATGAATGGTCAAAAGAAAATCATTGGGAATATTTTTATGAATATGAAAAGGAATATTCATTTTTTGAAGAGAATGAAGAAACTGACCCTAAGCCAAAAAAAATATTGCAAAGTGTTCGTGTTGACTTTGAATGTGGAGAAAATAGAAAGAGAGTATCTGATATCACCTTCTACAGATATAATAACCGTGATAAACTTATCGAAGAAGCTAAGTATGAAAAAGGAGAATTTCAGGATAAATATGTCTATGAATACAATGATTTAGGTCAAGTAACAAAGCGAACTGCTTTTGTTTATGACCTTAATAAGATTGCTAGCATTAAAACATATTCATATAACGAAGAAGGAGATGTAATTAAAGAGAAAGATGAAGACTTTCGTTCTGGAGAAAAAGAAAAGAACGAATATCGCTATGAATACGAATATTATAAATAAAAACTTTGCCCAATTGATTAAACTGCCCTGCCAGTAATCAGCTGACAGCGATGGCGAATATATGTTCGACACTCTACCGGCAGGAACTTATAATGTGGAAGTTATAATTCCGGATTATCAAATCGTCACCCTCGCCGCCCAATTAGTAGTAGCTGGTGACGAAACCATAGCCAACTTTGAAATGACAAAATAAGCGATTAACAAATTAACAAAAAACCTGATAGTTTTTGCAAGCTGTCAGGTTTTTAATTAAAATAAAGAGTAAATTTGTAGAAACTTAAAAACAAAAAAATATCTTTGACTATAATTAAAGTGGAAATAGATATTTTTTTGCTGGCAGATATTTACTTAAAAGAGAATTAAAATGTTAAACATGAAAAAAACCTTAATCTTACTTGCAATTCTATCAAGTTTAACTATTTCTGCACAAAATTGGAGTCCAATAAATCTGAACAGTGAATATAATTACAAAATTGATACTGCTCAACTAATTACAAATACAATTTTTGTTGACTCATTAATTATAAATAATAATGACTCCATTTTTTATTTAAATAGAATTATGACTAATTGTGATTCATGTTCTAACACAAATTACAAATTAAAAAACCAACCTCAATTTTTAATGAACCAAGTTTTAAAAAAATCGGATAGCCTCTTCGTTTTTAATGATACTATCGAGTTTAAAATAAAACCTCTAAAAACTTTAGGTGATTCCTGGGTATTTGATTCCATCAAAAATATAACAGCAATTATTGACTCAATTTATACTCAACTTGTTTTTAATGTTACAGACTCAATTAAAAGAATTTATTTATCAAATAATCAAATAATCATTTTATCCAAATCATTTGGAATTTTACAATTTCCATTCACCAACAACAATCATTACAAACTTATTGGAATAAGAAGTAATACCCTTACATTTGGTGTGCAATTGCCTAGATTCTGGGATTTTTTCAATTACGAAATTAATGATATACTTCAATGGAAAGATATTAATTCTAATGGAGGTGGTATTGGATCTTCTTCTACTACTTCAAATTTTAAAGGTATCATAACTTCAAAAACAACGTATGGAGATACTGTTAATTATCATCTTCAGGGCAAAGAGTTTAGGTCGAAATTCAATTATTTTCAAGGAACTATTAATACTTACAATACTTTTGATCTAATATTGACTTTTATCGATTCCATTTCACATCTTTCTAATTGTTACCCTAATCAAGTTTCGAAAAGAAGTCATGGTTTATATTCATCTCTATTTGCACCCACTATTTTTTATATGGAAAATGGATTACAGAAAAAATCAATTGATTTTTATAATAATCCATATATAGTTGTTAATTCAGCAAATAATCCTGATGTAATTGGATCAATTTCAAACTATGGTTTACCTATGTCTAAATTTACAGTTGGATTAGGTGAATACATCGAATGCATTCCATTTACAGCGAGTTACACAAGTCATTGTATGGAAGGCAGGATTCATCTGGGAGATACAATAGGAACAATTTACCCTGACTCTTTCTTTGTAACTGGTATAGAAGAAACAATAAATGACTGTAAATTAGAAATTTATCCAAATCCTTCATCGGGTCAATTTTCAATTATTAGCAAGAAACTAACAATAAATAATATACATATTATTGACTTAACAGGAAAACTGATCAAGACAATTAATGAAAATACATCTGTAATAAGTATGGTTGATTTACCTAAAGGAATCTATTTAATTAAAATAACTACTAACGAAGGCTTAATAACAAAAAAAATTATAAACCAATAAATAACTAACTGTCAAAAATTAAACATGAAAATTATCCTGATTATTTTAATTGTTTTCTTTGTGGTTGCAAAAACCAAAATATTATGATAATTTTTTGCAGCGTTTTTAATTATTTAGAACACATTTTATTTATAATTACAATTTAGTGCATATTAATACTGATTTTATGATAAAGTATTTTTTTATGATAATTATTAATGCTTTTTTATTCGCTTGTCAAAATAACTCTTCAAACAAATCATGCGATTATAAAAAGAGTAATGACACGAATGAAAAATTTGAAGTCTTTATCAATCAATTCTATTCAGACACTATTTTTCAGAAATCCAGAATAATTCTACCTTTAGAAGGAGAGATTCTTGAATGGGATGAAAAAGATAGCGTTGTTAAATCAGATTGGACGAATAAAAAAATAAATATAACAAATTACGAGACCATTTTGAAATACAAACCAAATGCTAAACACACCTTTGTAAATGGAAATAAAACTTGTACAGAGAAAATATTAATTGAAAATTCAGGGTTTTTAATGGAAAGAAAATTTATTCTTAGTGTAAGAAAATGGTTCTTGAAAGAATATAAAATTTCCAATTTATAAAAACCCACTGCCAATTAACCAAACCACCCAATACAGTAGTTAGCAGACTGGGTTTATATAATCCGTTGACTTTTCTACCACAAACCTAATTGTTTTCTTACTGAGCCTTTGTTTTTTTTATTAATTTCGCAAGGATTTACAAAAACAGCTTTATGCTTACAATCAACATATTTACAATATTTTATCAAAACCTTATCCAAACTTCCCTTATCGAATTTGTGGCTGTACTTTTTGGATTGCTAAGCGTTTGGTATGCACGCAACGAGAATATACTCGTTTATCCTTCGGGCTTGATAAATGTCGGGCTCTATGTATATATCTGCTTTGTTGCCAAGCTATATGCCGATATGGGCATAAATGTATTTTATTTTATAATGAGCATTTACGGTTGGTATAACTGGGGGCGGAAAGATGAAAACAAAAAGCACATTCCTATCACATATTGTTCATTAAAACAACATCTTATAAGCATATTTATTTTTCTTATCTCATTTGCAATCCTGTATTTTGTTTTAAAAGAATATACTGACAGCACAGTACCGGTTTTAGATTCGTTAACCACTGCCATTTTTATTGTAGGAATGTGGTTGCAAACACTTAAGAAGATAGAGAACTGGATTTACTGGATTGTTGGAGATATAATGGTAATTCCTCTGTTTTTATATAAAAATCTTGCTTTTACCGGAATTCAATTTCTGGTATTTTTAGGAATCGCCATTTCGGGTTATTTAGAATGGAGAAAAAAAATAAAGTATGCAGAAAATAATTAAAAGAATAGCCATTACAGGACCCGAATCGACAGGTAAAAGCCGTTTGGCTGAAGAACTGGCAGATTATTACCAAACAGTTTGGGTTCCCGAATTTGCCAGGGAATATTTAAGCAATCTCAACAGACCCTATAACTATGATGATATTCTGATAATTGCAAAAAACCAATTAGAGATAGAAAACAACCTGATTACTAAAGCCAATCGGTTTATTTTTTGCGATACCGACTTTACAGTTACAAAAATCTGGTGCGATTTCAAATATAAAAAAACACATCCATGGATTGACGAACAGTTCAAGAGTCATAAATATGATTGCTATTTGCTTTGTAATATCGATTTGCCTTGGGAATACGATCCGCAACGTGAAAATGCAAACGAAAGAAATGAACTTTTCGAAATATATTTAACAACATTAAGAACAGCCAATTATCCATATTCAATCATTAACGGTGAAGGAAGATTGAGAATCCAAAATGCAATTGATTACATTAATAATTCATTTTTAAGCAAATAAATAAAATAAATTGCAGGGTTTGCTTATAATTTTTATATATTTGCCTGCAAAACCAATTAGTCAAAATAATATTGGTATTATTGGCAACTATCAGTCTGGTTTTTTTGTCTATAAAGCAAATAATTTTATATTCATATAACAAATAATACATTATGAAAAACAAACTTTCTCAATTAAGCAAGCAAATATTGATGATTCTTTTTGCTCTAATTGCATTTTCGGCTACTACAAGAGCAGATAATCCAGCGAAATGGCTGTTGCATTCCGAACAAAACGGAGTTCAGGTATATTATCGTTACGAAAACTGCGATGATAATGTGAATGATATTCATCAACAGATGGTTATATTGAAATTTGTAAACACCACCAATCAGAATTTATCAGTTGAGTGGGATTTAGAAGCTTATTACAATGATATTTGCACTACTTGTGGCAAAATAGATAAAGAACAACATTTTTCTATACTATTAAATGCAGGTGAAACAAAAATCGGTAATTTTGAAAACCGGGCAACTCAAAAGGAATTACTTATTTTTGCCAGGTTTACCAAAATGGAAAGCAAGGTAAAGCTAACCAAATTCAATTTGGCAAACATGAAAATCAGCATTCTGTAAAAAATTTTTCAGATAAAAAAAACCCAATACATTCAATGTGATGTATTGGGTTTTTTAATTATAACACAATTGAAAACTTTTCTTACGAATCATTATAATTTCAAGAAATCAATTCAAATTAGCTGCTAAATATTCAATCTGAGGTGAATTCATAATTCTATTTTAATTATCATTTCTTTTTATCCGATAAAATTTTTAATTTTGCACCTTAT
>CAZYEM010000255.1:0-5831 GCA_964646395.1 uncultured Bacteroides sp. | reverse complement strand
GAGGAAAGTGAGGAAGTCAAGGAATTACGAAGACAATTAGCAGAATTGGAGGCTCAATCTCTTGATATCAATAGTAATGATAATAGTAATATTGATAATGATAATAGTAATATTGATAATGTGGAAGTATTAAAACAAATAGTCGCCGATCTAGAAGCAAAAAAATCAAAACCTCAAAATTCCATAGTGGAACCTGAAGTAGAACCCCAAGAGGAACAGGAAGAGGAAGTAGAAGCGGAACAAGAAGAGGAAGTAGAACCCCAAGAGGAACCCCAAGAGGAACAGGAAGAGGAAGTAGAACCCCAAGAGGAACAGGAAGAGGAAGTAGAACCCCAAGAGGAAGTAGAACTTCAAGAGGAACAGGAAGAGGAAGTAGAACCTCAAAAGAGAGTAGAACCTCAAGAAGAACAGGAAGAGGAAGTAGAACCTCAAGAAGAACAGGAAGAGGAAGAAGAGGGAGAGGAAGAGGAAAATACAGAAGAAATAAAAGAATTAAAAAGACAATTGGCATTATTAGAAGCTGAAAATAATTCACTTCGTTCCAACTCGAATGAATACGAAGATGAAGATGAAAAAGAAGATCTTGTTACAGGATTTGAGGGTGCTACCAATGAAGAAATGATAAAATTATGGGATACTACCGTTGATTTTAAGAAACGTGACATCATTGTTGCCGAATTACAACGCCGAAAATTATTTCCATCCAGTGCTATGACCCAATGGGAACGTGAAACGGGAGCCTATCCTGATATCATTGACCCCGAATTTTTACAAAAGTTGTTAGCCAAACGTGAATTTGCTGAGAGTTTACAGAATACCTGGAAGCCTCGTACCGATCCATGCGAAGACACATCTACCTTTGAAGTGACACCCGTCCAACGATTTGTCACTAATTTTATGTCTGCCAAAACACCCTATATGTCCGCTCTTCTCTTTCACGGTGTAGGTGTCGGTAAAACATGCGCAGCAGTACAAATCATTGAAGCATGGCTCGAATTTTATCCTCGTAATGAAATTTATCTCATTGCCCCTCGCACCATTCAACAAGGTTTTTTTAAAACTATTTTTGATCCCACAAAAGTCATCATCGGCGAAGGAAATGAACCCAACTCCGCCTCCCAATGCACAGGTGATACCTACATGAAACTCACCAATACATTGTATGAGCGCGACATAGAACGTATCACTAAATTAGTAAACAAAGCCATCAAACGTCGCTATAAAGTATTTGGATACGTGTCTTTTTATAATTATATTCGTGATATACTCAAAGCTATTCCTTCTGGATTGACTGCCGCACGCAAAGCCGAACTCAAAAAAGAATACATTCGCAAGAAATTTAGTGGTAAACTCATCATTGTGGATGAAGCCCATAATCTTCGCGATTTAACAGAAGAAAGTGATACAAAGGAAGATGCCCTTGCTGGTGGAAAAAGTGAAAAAAGTGATGCGGCGGATGGAAAAGCACTCACCCCTTATCTACGTGATGTCTTACGATACTCCGAAGGAATGAAATTTTGCGCATTAACAGCTACACCCATGTATAACAGCTATAAAGAAATCATTTTCATTTTGAATCTACTATTAATGAATGATAAGCAAACTACCATCAATGAATTAGATATTTTTGATAGAGCAGGAAATATTACAGAGGAAGGTGCCACAAAATTGTCTTATATTTCTCAACGATATGTCAGTTTTATGCGCGGTGAGAATCCTAGCTCTTTCCCCATTCGTCTCTTTGCGGATCATATTCCAGACATGCCATCTTATCCTACCATGGATCCACGCGGCACTTCTATTGAAAATGTTACGTATTATACACGTTTGCCTTTGATTCCGATTGTCCTGAACGGTGATACATTGAGAGCAACGATTGCCATTACAAATCGATTACCGCCAGGTGGAAAGGGTCTTAATACCATTATGTTAGAGAAATTGGTACATGCTGGTAATATTATTGTTCCTGCCACAGAATTAACACAAGGAGACAACTATGACGCCTATGTTCGTCGTATTGATTCAAATGCTCTTGATAGTGTGTTTGATAAGACAACATCTGGAGGTGAAACACGATATCGTGCGAAAGCATCTGTTGACCCCGCATGGCTTACTGTTGGACCCCTTGCTCAATATAGCCCTAAGTTTGATTTTGTGATTCGACGTATTCGCAATTCAGAAGGGTGCATTTTTGTGTATACACGATTTGTTAGTCTTGGTGCGATTCCTCTTGCTCTCGCTCTCGAAGCAAATGGATATACTGCGTATGGACGCAAATCAAGTCTTCTTCAAAATGGTATTCTAGCACCTGGCGGAAAACAATGCGCCTTATGCCCTCGCAAAGAAAAAAATCACCAAGACGCAAATCACGCATTCGCCCCTGCCTATTATGGTATGCTAACAGGTGAAGTTACTGTTTCTCCCAATAATGAGAAGATAATTAGAGCACAGCGCGCTTTTGAAAATGCCACAGGTGTTCAAATGAAAGTCATCATTGGTTCACAAATCGCATCAGAAGGTGTCGATTTGCGCTTTGTTCGCGAAACTCATATCATCGATTCGTGGTTTCATTTAAATAAAACGGAACAAATTTTGGGTCGTGCCATTCGATATCTTTCTCATTGCGCCTTAGAAAAAGAGAAACGAAATAACACCGTCTATTTATATACCGCCGTTCTTCCAGCATCAGAATATTCCCGCGAAACGGCTGATTTATACAGTTATCGTATTGGATTTAAAAAGGCGGAGCTTATTGGTAGGGTGACACGTATCATGAAACAGTCTGCATTAGACTGCAATTTAAATCATGATGCGATTATTATTAAAGATCAGGATCCTGAGCGACAAATCGATTCGCAGGGACAAATACGTGAACAAGTTAATATCAATGATATGCCCTTTACTGCTGTATGTGATTGGATTGAAACATGCGATTATCGTTGTAACCCTGATATCAAAGTAAAAACAATGAAAATGGATGATTCGACCTATGATGATTTTTCTGCTCGCTGGCGTATTCAACGAATGAAAGAGACAATCCGTGCTATGTTTAGAGAACAAGCCTTCCATCCATCAGAACGTTTATGGGAAGCATTCGTCAATATTCCACGATTGGCTGCAGTTGATTTATTAAATGACATTGTCAATAATAAAACATTTCAAGTTCAACATGGTTCCCAATCAGGATACATTCGTTATTGTAATGGATACTATATCTTTCAACCGAATGTCTACGCTGATTTGACCATTCCACTTGCGATTCGTATTGCGTCCTTTCCTGTCAAACGCGATTTATATACACCACAAGAATACGAAATACCTGAAACGGTTGAGGAAGTGTATGGTGAACAATCCCTTAAGGCAATTAATGATTTTTGGAAAGCAGTTATCGTATGGACGGAATATTTGTCTACTTCTATGAAATACGTGAAACCACCTGGTGAAATAGAACAGCGTCGTATTGCTGTCTCTCATGATGATATGGAATTATTGGAATTCTATCAGCAAACGATCGAAATAATCGAATGGTTCCACACTTCCTTTAAATCCTCTACCCAAAAGAATCCTGAATCATTCCGAAAAACAGTACTATTTTATTTATGGGATGAATGGTTGACCCTAGAAGAGCAGAAATATCTTGTCTATTCTAGCGGAATCAATGTACAAGAATGTGTTCGCAATCATCAATATAGCATTGGTCGCATTCTCGTAAATCGTTTTATGGATCCGAAAACAGGTCATCTTCAATATCTTTGTGAAGATGGAACCGTATGCGATCAATCTATCATTGACAACGTCATACGCAATAAGGATGAACCCATTAAACGCTTCCCCGTGAATGTCAATACGACGGGATCCATCTATGGCATCATTGTACCTAAAGATAGTGAAATGGTGTTTAAAACGGACAAGCCACCTGAAGTAGGTGGAAAAATAGGAAAAGGTAAAGAATGCGGTAATGTAAGTGGTACATCAGCACACATTACAAGTCTCATTCATGTAGGGGATATCCTTAAGCAACATGGTAAAACCGATTTTCAATTAAATCGTGCAATGTTGGCAGGTCCTCGCAAAATTACAAACTCAACACGAACATGTACTCTTTTGGATCTCTGCTTACGCTTCCTAGATATCGAAGAAATTGAAAGGAAGAAATGGTTCTTTCGTTCCATTGAAGCTCATTACATTGGCTATAAAGGTTCGTTTCGTCTTTGAAAAATAATGCATAAAAATTGAGAGATGGGAAACGAAATAAGATAGTAGGTAGAAAATGGAATCCGTCGCATTCTTCGAAAAAAAGCTCAGTCTCCTTCCTCAGGAATTCAATGAAGTCAAATCGAATTCGATGGATGACATCTTGTTAAAGAAGGCAAAGGAAACCATGGAGAATAAATGCTCCGAACAAGGATTTGTGCTTCCCGGTTCCATTATCCTTCATTCTCGTTCCATGGGATACTTTGAAGCCGCTCGTTTTACAGGTGATGCCGTCTACTATGTCAAACTGGAAGGCAAAGTTATTTATCCTGTAGATGGTATTCGTGTGACAGGTGAAGTGATACGCAAAAACAAAATGGGCTTGTATGTCAATTATCAAAATGCCATCCGCATTCAAATTCCTCGCGATCTCCATCTTGGCAATGAAGTATTTGACAATGTTCAAGTGGGTGATACGGTTCAAGTCGAATTGAAACGCTCCAAATTTGCAATTAACGATTTGTACATTTTATCAAGTGGTGTTTTCATTGATATCGTTGATTCTTCCGCTTTAATTGACAATATACAAGAAGTCAAGGCAGAGGCTGTGGATGATGCTGTGGATGATGCTGTGGATGATGCTGAGGATGAAGAGGAAGAGGATGAAGAGGAAGAGGATGCAGAGGAGGATGCAGAGGAAGAGGATGCAGAGGAAGATGCAGAGGATGATGCAGAGGATGGATCCGAAGAAGATGAAGATTCATAAAAAGCGCGCTTATCACTAGATTCTGAACATCTTTACGGAATTAGAAATGTCAGGGATCACACACGACGAACGTAAAAGAATATTTGACTCCATTAAAACGCTTGTTAAGCCAGAACAGGAATCAATCTTTCGTATTATACGTAAAACAAAAGAAAGTTACACTGAAAATTCAAATGGTATTTTTTTTGATTTATCCTCTATTTCGGATGATACCTTTCTACAAATTAAAGATTATCTTGATTTCTGTTTAAAGACTCGTCAGGATCACGAACTTCGCGTCAATGAATTAGAAACCTTGCGCATTGAAAATCAACAACATTTTGATCATCCCAGTGCGGAGAAGGCTAGTGAGAAGATCACTATCAATAGATCATGTTAATAGTACATGATTCATATAAATTTGATAACTTAAAGTTGTATGACTAAGTAATAGTAATCATGACGACACCAGTAAAGAAATATCAGAACGTAAGCTACAAGGAACTCATTGCGTTTTCGGAACAAAATCCAAACCGTGATCGTGCTCTTGTTTCCAGCTCGCACTCTTTGGCACCCGATACCTCGTTGGATAAACTCGGTCTACAAGGTTATACTGCTTCTACCATTACGCCATCGGGTATCCTAAGTATTCTAGCATGCATCGCTGATCCTAATTATTATGCACTGGCACCGAAACATGCACGCACTCAACTGTTAATTGATTTGAGTACGTCCCTTCAACAACAGACGGATCGGCTTCTTCATTCTTCTCTTGCTCGTAAACGCAGAAAGATTCATGATCTTATTGGCGCCGCATACAATGGAGCATCCTTTCAGGATAAAGAATACATGGAACTCTTTCATGCCATTGGAATCATGCGTGATCTCCAAT
>CAZYEM010000254.1:0-5893 GCA_964646395.1 uncultured Bacteroides sp. | reverse complement strand
GTAAGTCATTATAAAGAAGAACATCGATTGAAATACTATAAAGTAATTTATGAATTTTTAGAAATAGAAAAAGGTAGAATAAGCGATAAGAAAGTAAGTAATTTTACCAAACTATTTATTGGTGCTATTGAAAAACAAGGTATGACCATGAAAGAGTTTGTGGATAATGAATTGGCAAACGATAGCAGATTAAAAGAATATATAGATTCACATTAAGAAAATAATCTGATATTTTGTGTTTATTAAAAAAAGGCTTTCCCAACGGAAAGCCTTTCTAATATGGAAAAATTTCCCTTTTTCTGAACTGAATTTTGTTTGTTTTGAAAGTAATATTATTATAAACGGTTAATATTCAGTTTTTTTTGAGTCTAAAATAGTTGGGGAGTAGTAAATTCATTTATATTTTGTGTTGAAAAGTGTCGGCAAGGCATCGCCATAAGGCGAATATATGCCGCAAAGTGTCGGGAAGGTTTCGCTATAAGGCGAATGTTTGTCACAAAGTGTCGGGAAGGTTTCGCTAAAAGGCGAATGTATCCTGCAATTTGTATCAGCGTTTCGCTATTGGGCGAATGTATCCCGACAAACTGCGGCTCAAAATCTACTTGAAAAACTATGAATTTTATTAATATCTACGCCCTTTCATCTTCTAATACATGTCTTTAAACTTAATTAAATACATAATGTACAAAGTATAACCAGGAGATCCAATAAACAAAAAAGGCCACTCATTGAGTAGCCTTTTTTATTGAAATTGTGTTTTTATAAAAAAATTAAAGCGAGGATAGGTATTATAAATCCTGCTAAAACAAACCAGATTCCTCTTTTGCTTAAGCTATTTTTGCTTTTTGCAATAATAAATAATCCGCTTATTGCAATTATTATCATCCCTATACAGAATAAATCGGAAAACCACAACCACCATTTGCCCGGATTATAATGAAGAAAGTTAACTTCATAAAATATTGGTCTTTTAGTAATTTTTTCAATATAACCCTCTTTTAAAGCCATATCTATTGTTACTGATCCATTATCAATAAAAATCTTTAAGGTATGATTATTTGGAAAAAAATGTTTTTTATAATGATCTTCTTCATTATAATTCTTTAAAAAGGCTTTTACCCATTCAAGATTAATTGTTGATTTATCCAAATCATCTTTAATAGTGAAATCTTCATAAGAAATGTTATAGTTTGGATTCCAGTCTTTTTTGTGATTTAGTGCAATTCCGGAAATACAGTAAATAATAGTTAATCCGAAAAAGAAATAGCCAATATCCCTGTGAAGTATTCGGTTCCATTTCCTGAAAATCCTCAAGCTGTTTGATGACATAGTTGTAATGAATTAATTGAGGAAAATTATTTTGTAATTACTTTCATTGATTTGCAGCTAATACCATAGATGGAAATATAGGTTTTGCCACTTTCATCTAGTTTTTTGCGGAATTTTTTCACACTTGCATAAGGATCATTTTCATCTTCAGTAGCCAATGAATCAGTTTTATTTTGTACAGATAAGGCTTTATTGTCTTCTGTGCAAACTTTTTGATCTTTATCATCCAAAGATGCTTTTATTTCTGCTTCCCATTCATTTAGGTAGTTAGCATCAATTTTTTCATCTTCTATAACAGTTCCGGTAATTTCAACATCGGTACCTTCATATTTTATGTCAAAGGTTGCCATTTCGCCACCTGCATTAATTTTTATTGTCTTTTCCGGATCGTTGCCAAAAAGAAATAGTTTTTTTCCACTATGT
This sequence comes from uncultured Bacteroides sp., assembly GCA_964646395.1. Classification (GTDB taxonomy): domain Bacteria; phylum Bacteroidota; class Bacteroidia; order Bacteroidales; family JACABE01; genus JACABE01. The sequence goes on along the minus strand of CAZYEM010000254.1, from coordinate 4,141 downwards.
TTGCAAATATGCGATACAGTTCCTGTAATTACTATATCTTTATTTGCCCATTGCTCTGGAGCAATTAAAAAACTGTCAACTGTAATTACTAAGTTTGTGGAGTCTTTTGCATTGTCGCCTCCGTTTTTGCATCCTGTATTGTTGATGACAACAAAGGCAGCGATTACGATTAAAAAGATTAATTTTTTCATGTTTTTTTATTTTTTTTGTTAATAGTTGTGCAAAAGTAATAAAAAATTATATCAATCAGAAATTGAATGCAAGTAAAGAAATAAGTAATAAAAATGATTTGTAATTTAAATTGCTTAATAGGGTATTGAAATTGTAATTTGTGTTCCTACATCAATTTGAGAATCAATTTCCAAAATACCATTATGCATTTCGATAATCTTTTTTACCAATGATAATCCAATTCCATGACCAAACTTTGTTTTTGAATTACTTGCTCTGTAAAAAGGTTCAAAAACATTTTCAAGCTCTTCATTTGGAATACCAATACCTTTATCATTGAATTTAATAATAATATATTTTGTATTGAAAGCAATCTTAATATCAACTTTTTTTAAAGATGAAAACTTACATGCATTATCCATTATATTGATAAAAGCAATTTTTAGTAAGTTATCATTAGCACATACTATCAGCTTTTGATCATCGTCAGGTAATTCATCAAAATCAATTTTGATTAAATAATTATTATTCCGCCTGAGCAAATCGGTTTGAGATTGCAATAATATCTCATCAATTCTCAGATTACTTGTTTTAAAAGCATGAATGTCAATATTTGAATGGGCAAGTTCGAGTAAACCATTTGATAAAGAATTTAATGTTTTAATATCCTCAAGCAGTGAATTAAGAATAAGTTCATATTCATCTGTTTCGCGTTTTTTCATTAAGGTTACTTCCAGTTGTCCTGTTAGTGAGGTGAGCGGAGTTCTTAATTCATGTGATACATTTGAAACAAATTGACGTTGGTTTTCAAATGCAAGTTCCAGTCTTTCAAGCATTTTGTTGAATGTGATGGCAAGTCTGGCAATTTCATCCGTTCCATTACCTTCATCTACACGGGTATTAAGTTTTGAAGCACTTATATTGTTTACTTGTTTTATTACATTCAAAATAGGTTTCATTGCCCTATACGAAAAGTACAAACCTCCAAAAAGAGTTAATAAAAACGAGATAAAAAGACCTGTAATAAGTATCAATCTTAAATCCTTCAATTCTTTTAACCCATATTTGTCAAATGCAGATGCTATTACAATGAATTCTTTTGTTGCATGAGAAAAAACGATACCAACATACTCTGTCTTACTTTCGGTGAAGTAAACTTTCTTTTTGCTCTTAATATAATTAAGTAATCCTAAATCCTTAGTTTTAAAAGTGCTGTCAGTGTTTTTGTAGATGAGATTGTTTTTATTATCAAAGATTAATACTTTTTCTTCTTCTAATACATTAAGTGTGTTTTTATCAATGATTTTTAGTAAAGTACTGTCAACTTCCTTGACTTCGATAAGCAACTTAGCTGTTGTTAATGCTTTTTCTTCTAAACGTGATGTAAAATCCTTTTTCCGGTAATTAGCCGAAATAAAATAAATTGCAGAAGAGAATAGTACAAGTATTGTTAGTACTATGGCTGTAAATTGTATGGAAAGTCTATATCTAATATTCATTTTTATACTTCTCTTATTACATATCCCATACCAATAACGGTATGTATAAGTTTGGAATTATAATTTTTGTCAATTTTTTTTCTAATAAAATTTACATATACATCTATTATATTTGTACCTGTATCAAAATTAATATCCCATATCTTTTCGGCAATTTCTACCCGGGAAATAACTTTCCCCTTATTTTTTAGCAGATATTCAAGTAATAAAAATTCTTTAGCTGTAAGGTCGATAATATCATTTCCACGTTTTACAATTTTACTATCGATATTCATTTCCAGATCGGCAATATTTATGATGTTGGATGAAAATGTATATTCCTGCGAACGTTTTAATAAAGCTTTTATTCGAACTATCAATTCCTTAAATTCAAATGGTTTAACCAAATAATCGTCGGCTCCTGCTTCAAATCCCATTACTTTATTATCTGTTGCACTTAATGCAGTTAGCATTAAAATGGGGATTCGGTTATCTGTTTTTCTGATTTCCTTGCATACTTCAAAGCCATTCTTTATTGGAAGATTGATGTCGAGTATGATAAGATGATAATAGGTTTGTTGTGTCATTTTTAATCCCATCAGCCCATCATAAGCAATATCTGCTTCAAAATCATTTTCTTCCAATCCTCTTTTTACAAAACTGGCTACTTTTAATTCGTCTTCTACTATTAATATTTTAAAGGAACTCATCGTTAAATTTATTTGCAATAAAATTACAAATTAAAAGGATAGTAAAACTATTTAATTAAAAAAGATTTATTAAATCCCGAAACGGATAAGATAATATAAAAGATATATCAGTAATCCATAAAATGCGAATACTACTATTTTCAAGAGGGGGAAGTCTTTAGATTTATTATTGTTTTCCATTTTTATAAATTTTTTCTTAGTCCGTAAATTTTTGAACTCCATGGTGAATAATTACTTGTATTCTTTTTTATAGTTAAAATTGTGTTTTCATAATCATGGTTCTGCGAATTATAGTAATACATTGCCATTGCTATTGCAGCACATACTTCTCCTGTAGGTTCATCCTCATTTTGATGTTGAACATTCCTGTTTTCATTTTGATGTTTTCTGCTTTTAAACCTGAAGTCTCTCTGGAAAAGCTTGCCTATGCTTCTGAATATTAAATATAATGAAGTAAGTGCCACAAATACAATGCTTACAGATACTATTGCCATTCCGGCTCCTGTTGGATCCAGTATAGCAATATCATCAGCACCTTTGTGAACATTTTGAAGAATTATTGATAAATACATTGGTTTTTTTTGATTGCAAAATAAGGTTTTGCAAATTAATCTGATATTAAGAGCAAATTAAAATCCGATTAAAACGGCTTTTAATTTCAATTTCAGTAAATTAATCATTTAATTATACATTCATTCTTTCTATTGAAAGATTGTTTTATATTTGCAACTTAAAACATAACAAATAATATAGATGCAGGCACTAAAAGGGAACAATATCATACTAAGGGCAATGGAACCAGAGGATGTTGACCTTCTTTACGATTGGGAAAATGATACCACTGTATGGCATATCAGCAATACAGTAGCTCCTTTTTCGCGATATATGCTCGAACAATATGTGTTTGGCACACAGGATATTTATACCAATAAGCAATTAAGGCTTATTATTGAAACACAAAAAATACCGGTTGGCTGTATTGATATTTTCGATTTCGACCCAAGTAACCGTAAGGCAGGTATTGGAATTCTGATTACCGACGAATTCAGGAAAAAGGGTTATGCCGGCGATTCGTTGCAGACCGCAATCGGATATTGCTTTAACATATTGCAGTTGCATCAGATTTACTGCAGTATATTAACCGATAACGAAGCAAGCTTAACCTTATTTACCCATAATGGTTTTACTGTTTGCGGTATGCGAAAAGATTGGGTATTGATTGATAATGAATGGAAAGATGAATACTTTTTGCAATTACTGAATGCTTAAAGATGTTTTTAACTACTTAAAAAACGAAAGATTACCGGATGAGCTGCCAATAATACTAAGGATGCATACTTCCTGACTGGCTTAAATTTATTTTATTATTTTTGCAAAAAGACCTTTTATGAATATTAAAACCTCACACTTAAGTGAAGCAGCCAGAAATCTGAGCTTGCGAAAACTGGCACAGGAGATTGTTTTTCAAACTTCGAGAAGTAGCGGACCAGGCGGACAAAATGTAAACAAAACTGAAACCAGAGTTGAGTTAAGATTTGATATATACAACTCGAATGTATTAAGTGAAGAAGAAAAAGAACTTATTTATACCAGATTAAAGAACAGGGTTAACAGTGAAGGTGTTCTTATTATTACAGTTCAGGATAGCAGAAGCCAGCTTACTAATAAGCAACTTGCCGAACAACGTTTTTATGAAATACTTGCCAAGGCACTTAAAAAACAAATAAAACGCAAAGCCACCAAACCATCGGCTTCTGCCAACAGAAGAAGACTGGTTACCAA
>CAZYEM010000253.1:0-5930 GCA_964646395.1 uncultured Bacteroides sp. | reverse complement strand
TCTGATAAAGAAATAGCTCATAATCAATTATCAGAATTGATTTATGTGAAATCGATGGCCGAACGCAAATTTATTCTGGCTGAACTTTCGGATGGATTTATTGCCATGCCGGGTGGTTTTGGTACTTTAGACGAACTGTTTGAGATGATGACCTCATCGCAACTTGATTTGCATAAAAAACCAGTTGGCTTGCTCAATGTCAATCATTTTTATGATGCACTTATTATGCAGGTTGACAAAATGGAAGAAGAAAAATTTATGAAACCCATCCATCGGCAGATGTTGCTCGACGATGAAAATGATAGCGGTTTATTAATGAAAATGCGGGAATATCAACCACCATCGCAGGAAAAATGGATAAGGAAAATCAAGGGAATTGAAGAATAAAAACAAAGAGGCTGACTCTAAATAAGTGTCAGCCTCTTTGTTTTATCTGCTATTACTATTCAAGTACTATTTTTTTCGATTTATATTTATCTCCCTGATTGATAATAATAAAATAGACTCCTTTTTTGTTGCCCGTTATATCAATCTCTTTGGAATAACTGCCCGTAAATTGTTTCAGATTTTCTTTGTAAACTTCTTTTCCGGCTGCATCAAGTATCTTAATCTTAACGTCTTCTTTGGTATCGAGTGCAAAATCAAGTTTGAATTTACCGGATGTAGGATTTGGATAGAAATTCAGCTTTTCAACTTGCAACGTATTGTTATCAACATTTTTAACCGATTTCTTTATCAGTTGCTTATCCTCTTTATCTGTGTCGAGCATCACGATTTTGCAAATCATAACTTTCTTTTTTATCGTTTTGTTTTCTGAGTTGTCATTATCATCAAAGCGTTTGATAATCAACTTTTTCATTTTCTTTTCCATCAGCGAATCCTCATCATTCAATATAAATGAAAACGAAGTATCCGATTTCAAATCACCATCTATTCTGATCTTAATCTTTTTGCAGTTAACCCCGGTATTCCCATCTTCATCATCGGAAATTATTATATCATCGTCTGCAGAAATTACTTTAAGGCAATCGGCAATACTATCTATATTTATCGAAATTAAAGCTTCATTTATAATCGAATCAATATTTAAATCTCCGGTTTCACCTCCACAATCAGGTATATTCAAATGCTCAATAATTGTGGAAATATCCATATTGCTATTTGTAAATGTAGTATCCATAGTAGTTTGTGTACCGTTATCGTTACAAATTACTTTTATGCGTACTGTTTCTGTCTTATTTTCCTGTGCTTTTACTGTATTCAAAATAGAGGTTACCAATATTAAACTTAAAACCCCTGACTTTAGTAAATTTCCAAGCTGTGTCTTCATTTTTATAAGTATTAAATTAATAAATTTGTTTGATTATTATTTACCGCAAAATTATAGCATATAAGCGCTTACATGGGTTAAACCTGCCTTAAAAATCCTGAAAGCAAGGTTAAAGTTTAAAAGGATTGTGCTACACAAATTGCAACTATTGCTGTTACTCAAAGCATTTCATTTCCAGCTACCTTAAAGAAAAGTTAAAACTCACTTAACATAGGTTAAAATATTAAATAGGTTGCAGATAATAGCTTATTTTTGTATTCCTTATCAATAATAATCATGAGTAGTAAAAAAATTAAAATAATCATCATTCTTCAGTTGCTATGTCTGATTGTAATTATCGGTTTTCAGATAAAATGGATAAGCAATGCCTATCAGCTTAAGAATGAACAATTCGACAGATCCTGCCTCGAAGCCATGAACAAAGCCGTTGACAAACTAAGCAAGCAGGATGTTATTACTTTTATTACCAGTACTATTGATGATGATGGAATGGTAAACAAAATTATTACCGACGAAATTGATAATTTAACGGATACCCTTATTCAATCGTTGAAATTTTTTGATGTTTCGGAAAAGAACAACATAAAATCGGGTGAAGATAAAATTAAGATAATAATAAAGAAAGATTGCTGTTCGATAAAAATCAATTCCGATTCGCTGCCCAAAAACATTAAAACCAAAACAATTATAAACTTTTCGGAGAAAAAGGATAGCCTGCTTAAAAAACCGGGAAACATGCAGAAAGATAATTTCCTGAAGATAGTGGACCAGATGGTGATGGAATACACCAACAGAAATACGCCTGTGTTGCAAAGAATTGATAAGGATGAACTTGCAAAATTACTCAATCAGGAATTCAAAGAACAGCATATAAATCTTCCTTTTGTATTTCAGATAAGCAATAAATCGGGAAACGGCGATTTTGAAAAGAGCAGCAAAGCAGAAACTTACAAGGTAAATTTATTCCCTAACGACCTCATCAATAAACCCGATTACCTGTTGCTCAGATTCAACGGAAAGAACAATTATATTATCGGAAGCTTATGGACAATGCTGATTGCTTCATTTCTATTCAGTTCGGTAATACTGGCTACCTTTATTTATACCATTTTATACATTATAAAACAAAAGAAACTATCGGATGTAAAAACCGATTTTATAAATAACATGACTCATGAGTTTAAAACACCCATTGCCACCATTTCGCTGGCTTCGGATGCCATTATCAACGAAAAGGTTATAGGTGACAAAACTCAGGTTGAGGATTTTATACGCATAATAAAAGAAGAAAACCAGCGCATGAATAGCCATGTGGAACATGTGTTGCAGATGGCATTGCTTGAGAAAAAGGAATTTAATCTGAAACCCGAAAACATTGATTTACATAGATTACTAACGGATGCCATTTCTAAAATAAAGCTTCAGGCAGAGAGCAAACAAGGAAATATCAGTACTGATTTTGCGGATAAAGCAATAGAAATAAATGGAGATTACATGCATTTGCTTACTGTTTTTATTAACCTGCTCGAAAATGCCATTAAATACACTGTAACTTCGCCCGAAATCAGCATTAAAACAATAATTTACCAGCAAAAAGCCGTTGTATCTGTTAGCGATAACGGAATTGGAATACAGAAAGAACATCTGACAAAAATATTCGATAAATTTTACCGCGTAGCCAAAGGCAATGTGCACAATGTGAAAGGTTTCGGCTTGGGACTAAGCTATGTAAAAGCGATAGTAATGGCACACAACGGAACTATAAACGTAAAAAGTGAACTGGGAAAAGGCAGTTGCTTTGAAGTAATTTTGCCACTAACAAATATAAATGGATAACAATGCAAAATAAAGAAAGAATTTTACTGGTGGAGGACGATGTAAATTTTGGTTCGGTACTCAAATCTTACTTACAGCTAAGCGATTACGAAGTAGTATTGAAAACCGATGGCAAACAGGGTTTGTCTGCTTTTATAAAAGAGCGTTTCAGCCTCTGTATTCTCGATGTTATGCTGCCTTATATGGATGGTTTTGAATTGGCTAAAGAAATTACAAAGATAAATCCCGATATTCCTTTTGTGTTTTTAACTTCCAAAATCCTTAAAGAAGATATACTGCAAGGCTATAAACTGGGTGCTTTCGATTATATTACAAAACCATTCGATACCGAAATTTTCCTTTTTAAGATAAAGGCTATTTTTAAGGCCCAGCACCATTTCGATAGTGCAAAAATGGAAGAACAACAGGATTTCAGTATCGGCAGGTATCTTTTTAAATACAAACTGAGAGAGGTATATGATGGCGAAAAAATTTATAACCTGTCGCCCAAAGAAGCCGAATTGCTTCGTTTGCTTTTTATACACCGCGACAACTTACTGACCCGTCAGCTGGCTCTGGGGACTATTTGGGGCGACGATAACTACTTTACTACCCGTAGCATGGATGTGTATATTACCAAACTCCGCAAATTATTTAAGGATGACAGCAATATCGAAATTATGAATCTGCACGGCAATGGGTTCAGGCTGCTCGAAAGAAAATAGGAAAACAAATCCTGCAAACTTATTTATTGCTATTTACTACAGATATTCGAGTATTGTTTTCCATTCGTTATATTTCTTTTGCCAGCCGATAGCATTTGCGGCACTGCTTGAGGGCAGATAATAGTTTCGTATGGTGAGAGTTGGGAAATATTTCTCAAAATAGGCTTTTGCTTCTCTGCCATTGCAAAACACAACTACTATTGAAGGATGTTCTTTTAAAAATCCGGCAACATCATTGGGTTCGGGCAATATAATATCGGCATCGGCACTGCTTTCTCTTTCGCAGGCTTTTAGTGTATCCCAAACTGCTATTCTGTTTTTGATTAACAAAGATTTACGATCATCATAATCTTCCGAAAAATTGGTATCGCATAAGCTAAACATAATCTTCCAGAATGCATTACGCTTATTCGCATAATATTGCATTAATCTCAATGATTCCTTGCTTGGCATTGTGCCCAAAATCAATACTCTGCTATCAAAATGAGCAATTGGTGCAAAAGAAAATATTTTCATAACTGTTGGCAATTTTAATCAGCATGTAAAACTACAAAATTAATTGCAAAATAAACCAATTTATCTGCCTTTTTTTCAAAGTTAGCGGCTAACTGATTTTAATAATAAAAACAAATCAATAAAAAAACGGGAGTTGTAATATGCATATTCAGATTCAGCTGAAAAATCAACAGATATAAACAAATCTGCATTGATTTATAGTAGTACTTTATTGATAAACAGTTGCAGACTTTTGTATTCATTTACTTATTTTATTGAATTCGTGAGATTCGTTGACAACAAAATATAATCTGCTACTTTATTCAACTTAAATAAGCGATGAAAAAAAAAATTTACTTAAAAAGTATTTACATTTTATACTAATGAATAAACCCTTGCACTCGTAACCGATTTTTGAAATGTATGTTGCATGTTTACTGACAGATAACAAGTATTAAGTATGAGCTTTTTCCGATAGAAAATGGTTTTGGGCCATAAACGAACGTAATTGTATTGAATATATAAAAAACATTAGTATTTTTGTCGGATTCAGGTCGTTTTAGGTTGATAATATGCTAATTATACTATACTTCATCCTACTGCTTATAGAGATAATTAAAAAAGAGCTGTACGGTATAATCATCATCATACTTCTGAAATAGATAAACGACCTGTTAATAATAACCATATAATTTTTATGTCAATGTTACATTTTAAAAAAGCCTATAAGGCTAGTGATGTTAATATGCTTACTGCATGTACATCTATTGTGAAAACTGCTATTACTAATAAAACAGAACTAATAGCAAAACGACCGAACTGGGATGGTTCGTATTTTGATGATATACAAACAACAATTCAGAATGCATTTTCTGATAATGTGGGTATAGATAAAGCTAAAGCTGTAAGACAAGCTACGATAGATAACAATAAGTATTGTAATGATACTTATCAATATCTTTCGGAGATTAAAGTGCAGCTTACTGAGGATTATAAAACAGATAAAGTAAGGCTGAAAACAATACTTAGCGAACTTGGCTATGAGAGTTTTCATAAACATGGCAGACAACCATCTAAAGCTGTATTGATAAAATGGGTATTTCAGTTTAAGACGAATATGACGACTGTTATGGCAACAGAGCTGGTAGCAAAAGGGATTATTCAGGCTACAATTACCAAAATAATTGATGCAGCTGATAAAATTCAGATGACTTATCAGACGCTTAATAATCTGAAAGTAAATAAGCCAGGACTTACACAGCAGAATCAGGGAGCGCTTAATGAAATTTACAACGAGGTAATTGGTATTTCCAAGATTGCCCGTCGTATTTTTTCGGAAGATAAAGCCCTGCAATCCTTGTTTTCATATAACTATATACTAAGGCAGATGGGAGCAGTAAAAGCTGCAAAACCAGGCTCCGATAAAGATGATGAAATTGATGAGCTGCCCGATGTAAACAGTATAGATACGGAAAGCTAAGCCTTACTATCTCTGGCAGTAATAGCCGGTGCAGCAATGTACCGGCTTTTTTTATGCGTACTTATTGCTTTGCTTTTTATTATTT
>CAZYEM010000252.1:3038-5991 GCA_964646395.1 uncultured Bacteroides sp. | reverse complement strand
ATTAATCCTCAATTTGTTGGAACAACTGATCCTCATATTACCAATACTGCTTTAATCGGTACTGGAATAAGTGTTGCAGAAGTATTAACTGACATTGATGGTGAAGTTAGAAATACACCTCCAACCATTGGTGCTGATGAGTTAATAAGTGACAGAACTTTAAATCTGACTTTATTACTCGAAGGTTTATATAATGGAACAGCAATGATTCCTGCTCAGGATGATATGGGAAATCATTGGGGAGCTTCAATTGCTGATATAATTACCGTTGAACTTCGCGACGATATTGATCCTACCCTTGTTGTTGCAAGTTTTACCAACAAGACATTAAGTACAAATGGTATTTGTACACTAGCTGTTCCTTATAGTCTTGGTGATTTATACTATATAACAGTTAAACATCGTAATAGCATTCAAACATGGAGTTCATTACCAATTTCGTTTAACCAGTTGACGATTAACTACAACTTTACAACTGCTGCAACACAAGCTTTTGGAGACAATCAAAAGCAGGTTGGAACAGGTGTTTATGCATTCTTTGTTGGTGATGTAAATCAGGATGAAGTTATCGACTTATCCGACTTAGTTGCAATGGATGCCGATTTAACGAACGGAACTGTTGATTATGTTGTGTATGATCTTAACGGTGACGGAGTTGTTGATTTATCCGACTTAGTTGCCATTGATATTAATCTAACCAATGGAGTTGTTTCAATGTATCCCTAAACAATAAGTTTTAATAATAATTTAGTTTAATAAAAGGCTGTCTGAAAAGACAGCCTTTTTTGGTATATATCCTTTTTTGTATAACATATACGTTTAGGTTCTTACCTAATTATTTGAATTTTTTTTTTACAAAACCTATTTATTGATTAAAAACAGTAAAGAAATCATTGTATGTTTAATGCTTATTTGTTCTAATGTTTTTAGTTTTTTAAATTTATAATAATCAGTAAATTATATTTTTTTTGCAGCAGGATATTGACCGAATAAGAAAAAAAATATTGTTAAATATCAGTTAATCTAAAATTTATTAATATTTTTTAGTAAATTTACAGACTGAAAAAAATAAGTATTGCTTTTTGAATTTTTGAATTTTTAAAGCTTTAATGTATTGTATTTCAATGTTAAATGTATTTTAACCAACATGTTTGAAATTTTTTTATTTTTATAAATTAAATATTTTTAGTACTAATTAAATTTTTTTATTATGACAAAGAAAATTATTTTCTTGTTCCTGATGATAGTATTCGGGACAAATTTTTTTGTTAATGCACAAGGAACCATCACCATTGGAACAGGTACTGCTACAAATGGTACCACAGTGCATCCAACGCCTTATGGTACATATTACATGAATCATAGGGTTCAGTATTTATATCTGGCTTCAGAATTGGCTGCTGCCGGTTTGGTATCTGGTAATATTACTGCAATTGCATTTAATGTTGCAAATTTAAACACATGTTCTTCTATGCCTAATTTTACAATTAAGGCAAAGCAAACTACAGCGTCAGCTTTAACAACAACATTTGATCCAGCAGGTTATACAACTGTCTGGACAAATCTTGATTTTTTGCCAACTACCGGTTGGAATACACACACCTTATCTACTCCTATAGCATGGGATGGTACTTCTAATTTGTTGATTGATATTTGCTTTTCACTAATACCAGGAGCTTATACACAAAATGCTTCTGTTTATTACACAACAACTACCGGAAATCTGGCGAGTTCATATAGAAGTGATACTGAAGTTGCTTGTGGTACTACATTAGGAGCAACACTTCCAACTACATCCGACAGAGCAAATATAAAAATTACAGGTCAGGTAGCTACTTGCTTACCTCCAACTAATATAGCTGCTGGAAGTTTAACACCAACTTCAGCCAACATGAGCTGGACAGCAGGTGGAACCGAAGCATTATGGGATATTTATTATGGTTTGGCTGCTTCATTGCCTGTACCTCCAAATGCTTCAACAACACCTACTGTAAGTGGATTAACCTCCGCAAATTATAATATTACTGGTTTAACAACACTAACAAATTATACTTTTTATGTACGTGCCAATTGCGGTGGAGGTGATAAAAGTTTATGGAATGGTCCATTTAACTTTACAACACCAAGTAGTCTTCTTTCGGGAACATATACTATTAATAAAACACAACCAACTGGCGGAACCAATTATAATAGTTTTACAGAATTTGCAGCTGCAATAAACACCGGAGGTTTTGGTGGCCCTATTGTTGTAAATGTTGTTGCTGGTACTGGTCCATATACCGAACAGGTTACTTTTCTACAGCCAATTAATAGCAGTGCAGTTAATACATTAACTATTAATGGTAATGGTAATACGCTAGAATTTTTATCTGCAAATACGAACGAACGTGCTACTTTAAAATTAAACGGTACAGATTATGTTACAGTTAATAACTTGATAGTAAAATCTTTAGGTACTACAACAACGCAATATGGTTTTACGGTACAATTAATGAATGGTGCAAATTATAATACTTTTGACAATTGTCAGTTTATTGCTGATATTGCAACAATCAGTACAAATTATTCTCCTTTTGTTACAAGCAATAGTGCTACAAGTGCAACTACTGCCGCTTTAGCTGCAAGTAATCTCACTGTTACCAATTGTATTATTGTTGGAGGTTATTATGGTATGGTTATCAATGGACCTACAGCTGCTCCATTTTCAGCAAATAATAACATCAGTAATAATGAAATCAGAGACTTTTATTTATATGGAATATATATAAGAGCACAGGAAACTTCAAATTTTATTGGCAATACGATTCACAGGTCGAATAGAACAGTTTCTTCAACAACCTATATGATTTATCTAACTTCCAATATTAGCAATACTACTATTTCTAAGAATAAAATCTATAATTTTGCAGGAAGCGGAACTACAACTTCAACTGCTTATGGAATTTATGCTACA
>CAZYEM010000252.1:0-2938 GCA_964646395.1 uncultured Bacteroides sp. | reverse complement strand
TGGCATACTTAAATTTATCGAACTGGCAAACTGCCAATGGTGGTATTTATGATTTGCAAAGTTCGAATATAAATCCTGATTTTTCTTCATCTTCTAATTTAAAACCTACATCAGCTTCAATAAATGATATAGGTACCGATTTATTATCAGTAGTTCCTGATGATATTCTAGGTATAAGCAGAAGCAGTACTCCTGATCCGGGTGCTTATGAATTTACTCCTATGCTGATGTCTTTTGACTCTGTAAATGTAATTCAACCAATAACATCATCCGTTGCTCCGTCCAGTGTTAATAATTTAATGTTAAGAGTTGCAGTTTATACTCAAAACTCTTTAAATCCTTTATCATTTAATGGAATTACATTTAATACCAATGGATGTAGTAATGCAAATAATGATTTAGCAAATGCAAAATTATGGAGTTCAGGAAGTAATTTAAATTTTTCTTCAGCTACTCAAATTGGAGATATAAGTTTAAATCCTAATGGTTCTTTTGCAATAAACAATGGAACAGGTCTTCCACTTTCTTTGGCTCCTGGTGTTAATTATTTCTGGTTAACTTATGATTTAGCAAGCTCTGCTTCTGATTTGAATTTAGTGGATGCCGAACTTGTTGATGTTAACGTTGGTGGAAATAATTACAACCCAATTAATGGTGCTCCTGCTGGCTCAAGAACAATTCGTGTTTTAAACGGTACATATACTGTAGGTACGGGTGGAGATTTTCCTAGTCTCTCAAGTGCATTTACTGATATTAATACCTTGGGACTGGCTGGAAATGTTACTTTAAACATAATCAGCGATATCACAGAAACCTCAATGGTTACTTTAAATCAATGGGCTCCGATTGGAAATACATTTACTATACTTATTCAACCTTCAGGTGGTGCACGTACAATTAGCGGAAGTATTGCTACTGCATTAATTAAATTAAACGGTGCTGACAGAGTAACTTTTAATGGATTAAACACTGCTGGTAATAGCCTTACATTTCAAAATACATCAACAGCCACTTCAACTACTGTTTTCTGGTTGGCTAGTTTAGGTCAGTTAGACACTGCTGCAACATACAATACTATTAAAAATCTAAATATTATTGGAGGTTCAAATACTGTTACATCCCAGTTTGGTGTATATGCAGCGGGTACTACCGTTTCCACAACAGGTGCAGGAAAAGACAACGATTATCTTACAGTTGAAGGAAATAATATCAGCAATGTTTATTATGGTATCTATGCAAGAGGTAATGGTTCTCCTAATCAATTGGATAATTTGCTGATCAAAAACAACAATATTAATATGGGATTAACCGGTATATATTGTTATTTTTCTAATTCTCCTGTTGTACAGGGAAATACCATTAATTCCACAAATACCAATTCAGGTACCAAGCAAGGTATTTTTATCAGCAATTCAACCAATGATATGCTGGTATCTAAAAACAAGATATATATGACAGCCGGAACCAGCATGCACGGTATCAATGTAACCAATGATACTGCTACTTCTTCAAATCCTGCCTATATCTGGAACAATTTTATTTCATTACAGGGTGCTACTTCTCAATGTTATGGAATAAGAGATATTGCCAGTCATTATAATTTTGTATTAAATAACTCAGTAAGTGTAAACGGAAGCAGTGCTACCGAAACCAGGGGTATTAATATTGCTACCGGAAGTACAAATGTTGAAGTATATAATAATTCAGTTTTATCAAATAAATATCCAGTCTTTTATGAATTAACTGGTACAAATTCAACTGTAACTGCATCTAATTATAATAATTTCTATACAACAGGTACTGGTAATCAGTTTGTTTATAATGCAACAACTACTTCATTTGCTACTTTGGCTGATATGATTGCAAGTCCAGGTTACGGTGGAAAAGATGCAAATTCTATTTCTGTTGATCCTATATACACAAGTATTTCTGACTTACATTCCGATAATATTCAACTTTATGAAAAAGGAACTTCATTATCTTATGTAACTGATGATATTGATGGTGACGCCAGAGCAACAATTCCATGTATTGGTGCTGATGAATTCATAATACCATCTAACGATTTAATGGTAAAAGCGGTTTATACATTAGGAAAACTACCTATTCAGGGTGGAGCTCCTCATAATGTAAAAGCCATTATCAGAAACAGAGGACTTGCTACACAAAGTAATATTAATGTTACATTAAACATAAGCGGTGCTAATACTTTTACAACTACTTATAATATTGCAAGTATTGCTCCTGGAGTTGAAGATACTATTTCTTTTAATGGATTTACTCCTACTGTTGTTGGATTAAACAACGTAAAAGTAAGTGTTCCTTCAGATCAGTTGTTGACAAATAATGAAATGAATGTTTACCAGAACATAACCAATACTACCTTTGCTTATGCCGATACTTCTGCAGTTACAAATGGACTCGGTACTACAAATGCTGCTGGCGGTATGTTGTTAGCCAAATATTATGTTAATGGTACTAAGAATGTTTATTCTACCAAAGCATGGATAAGAGGTGCAACAACAATTGGTAAAGAATTATATGGAGTTGTATTAAATTCTGCAGGTGTGGTTCTTGATACTACTTTCCATAAAAAAATTACTGCTGCTGATACATCAAGCTGGGTTACTTTCAGTTTTATATATCCATCTGCTACTACCACTGCCAATGCCGATATTTATGTTGGAATCGCTATGGTTGGTACCGGTTATTTCCCTATAGGATTTCAAACAGAAACACCTATGCGTCGTTATGCTTTTTATACCAATAGTGGTTTGTCAAGTATTAATCTAGGAGAATCTGCCTATAAACTTATGATTGAAGCCGAAGTAGGTGATCCTATGGATAAAGATGCTTCTATTACTCAAATTGTTAATCCTTCATCAGGTTGTGGTTTAAATATGCAATCGGTAACTATTAAGATTAAGAATGAAGGTGC
>CAZYEM010000251.1:0-6002 GCA_964646395.1 uncultured Bacteroides sp. | reverse complement strand
ACCCAAAAAGAGAATCATTATACGTTAAAGATTCCAATGTTTGGGAAAAAGAAGATTCAGATAATAAGAAAATAAAAAAGGCAATAAAATATATTTCGCATAAAAACATTTGCGCTATTCCTGAATGGAAGGCAAAATATCCTGATTGTATTTATAGTGATTCCAAAAAGAGTGACCAATACAACCATATTATAATAGAATCAATGGGAGGCCCAGGAGATAATGATTCAGAAAAAGCGGATAAAATAGTAAAAAAAATAGCTAAGGAAGTAACAATTGATAAAAATAATTAATTTTATTTTATTAATATTAATATATGAATAATGTTACTAAAAAAAATAAAAATATCGCTCCAATAAAAAAGACAGTAAAAACAAAAACAGTTAAATCAAGAACACCAAGCAGAAATAATGCTATAAAGCAAATTTATAATAAAGACTATTATGGAAAAAAATTATTACCAATAACAAAAATAATTCAATATATTGATACAAATTTTAATGATTATATGATTATGAAACATCAAAAAACAGCACAAGATTTACCAGCTTCTTCATTTGAAGATTTTTTTATTGTGGATGATGTCTTAACAAAAAAAGAAAATATTGCGGATATAGATATTCAAATAAATAAACAACCTAATGTGAGTTTAAATAAATTATTGGCTTATAGTTTATATTATTCAGAATATAAAAATTGGTTTAAAACAACAAAAATGGATATAGCTTTATTTAAAAATCAAGTAGGTAAAGATGCTTCTAGAATGAATTTTATGATGAATAATAAAAAATTTAATTTTAATAATGAGGATGAAAATAGTATTAAGGCAGATAAATTTAATGTTGAATTGATGAATATTTTATCAATATTTACAGTAATTGATTTTAATTTAATTAGTATAATTGATGTTGTTATGTGTCAAAATATATTAAATTTTATTATGGATTTAATTTCATTAGTAGTTATGAAAAAATTTGCTCCTGAAAAATTGCTTATAACTCAAGTAGAAAAAGATGCTATAATTACATTAACAAATTCTCAACAAAATATTGTTTATAATTTCAAAACAAAATTTTATATAACAAAAGATGGAGGTATTTATGATCCTGAATTTACGTGTGGAGATATGGAATTTAGTTTTTTAATAGATTTTAAAAAAAATACATATAAAATTACAAAGTTTAAATGTAAATATAATAGTGAAACTTGTTATCAAGGCGCAAACTTGGAATCTTTACCAGCAAACACAAATGTATCTAATGAAGTAGTTAATGAAGAAGCGGTTGGTGAAGACAGTCCAAATTATGTAAAATATGGTATATTAGGATTAGGAATTGGAGGTATAGTAGCAACACCATATTTATTGGCAGCATTAGGTGGGAAAAAAAAAAAAAAAAAAAAAAGGAAAAGGAAAAACAAAACGAAAAAACGAAAAAAATCTTTTTATAAATAGTTAATATAAATGCGCATTTTACATACAATGGCGGCTATGTTTATTGGAAGTTTTATAATTCAATATTTTTTTATGAGTACAATAATGTCAAATAAAATAGAAAATATAACAAATAGTTTAGGTAAGGCTTATTTATCAGTTATAATGGGGTTATACATGGTGGTTTTAGAAGTAATGATGCACGACCATCATTACATGGTGTTTAGTATGAAATATTATATAATTATTGGATGCTTGTTGGGATTGTTTATTTATTTATATAAAGCACAAAAATATATAACAGATAAAGAATATTTAAAAGAAATGATAGAGCATCATTCAATGGCATTACTAACAAGTAATAAAATTTTAGAAAAAACGGATAATTATAATGTATCAAAATTAGCAAAGAATATTATACAGAAACAAGAAGATGAAATTCGAGATATGAAAGGAATTTTAATAAATTTAAAAAAATAATTATTTGTTTATTTTAACACAATAGTTTAAATAAATATAAAAATATTTATATTCGTTTAAATTATATATGAGTGGATTATTAATTGTTGGATTATTATTTTTACTTACTTTTTTTATTGAAAAAACTACAAATTTGAAACCTACTATCAATTATAATAATAAATTTGAATACATACCTATAATAACAGCTAATATTTATGCTGACCTATTTATCATTTTTATTGCTTTCTCAAAAATTTATATCAAAATCAAATCTTTAGAAGGATGGTATAAAAAATATAGATTGTCTGCTATGATTGCTGATATATTGATTGGTGTTTTATATATATTATTAGGAAGATATCTAGTTTATAAAAGTGGAGTAAATATTGGTCTAACAGCATTTGCTGGTATATGTGTATTCGTTCAAGTAATATTTGACTTTTTATTTTATATATTTTTTACTATTGTTCCTAGAGGCTCAAATGATATGTTAGATTTTTTCAAAGGTTATTCAAAAGAAGTAGGTGCTGGTGCTTTATTAGGAGATAGTGTTCTAGTAATAATGGCTGTTATAATAAGTGCTTTATTAAATCAAACAAGTTATGATACTAATATCGTGTTTTTAATTATGAGTATTTACTTGACGCCTTATTTTATTTATATGAAAGATTAATATCGTAATATTTTTGTGCTTCTTCAGTTTCAATATTAACTTGTGGTGGGTTTGGCCATTCAGTGTACGCAATTGCCTTTGATGTTGGTCTTTCAAGAGCTAACAATTGTTTGAGAGCTGTCATTCTTCTCTCTAATGGAAACATTTTAATTGGTAATTTACGAGAAATTTGCTTCCATCTCCATTCAAATTGAAGAGCAGCTGGCCAATCAGGGAATCCAGCAACATGACAAGCTCTAACCCAAGTTTCTCCTTTTAATACTTTAGCGCTGGTAGCGTGTGCGCCTCCTTTGATTTCTTTATTATGTTGTCTAAGCCGTCTATCAAGGTCAACTGTAGCTCCTACATATGTTGCGTCATCGCTAGAAACGAGTAAGTAAACGTAAGACATATAAATATATAAAATAATTGTTTATATATTTAATTACTAATTTTAATAATTTATTTAAGAAATACAAATAGGTTCACCTAATAAATGACTGTCCTCAAATATATCCTTTACTTCCATTATGTGGTCATATATATCTTGTTTTTTATCTATATATGAATTAATTATTTCAAGTAAATCATAAATATCTCTTGCATTTCCACAAGAATAATACGCTCCACCATTTGCTTTATTAATTAATGTATAAATACCTATAAATCCAAAACAAGAAAGGGCTTCAATATGTGTTTTAAGAAAATCAATAATTTCATTTAAACATATATTATTTAAATCAATTTCATAAATATTATCAACCTGATACATATCTATAAAATCATTAGTTAATTTTTTTAAATCTTCACAAAAAGTCCATTCAAAAGTTTCCCCTTCAATGAATGATTGAAGTGGTATCCATTTTTCAAGAAACATAAAAAATGATTTAATAAGAGACTTTTTCAGTTCAGTCTAATACATATTACCATATCGACAATATTTTGTAGTATTTTTAATTTCTAAACAAACAGTCATAATAAATTAATTATTAATTAATATTTAAGTTAAAATAAATATTAATTAAAGTAGGTTATATATTGGTTCCGAATATTCTCACTGCTTTTTATTTTGTTTTTGGTTTGCTTTTGGTTACTTTATCTTTTTTGTTACTAGCAGCTAGAGCCATATCTTGATTATAAATAATTGGTTCTACAAAATCAATAACAATATTTTCTATTAAACCTTCATTAAAATTATTAGTTTCAGAAATATCAGTTGAAATAATAATTTCTTTATTTTTTGTATTTAATTTACAACTTCTTATATGTGCTCCTAAGCTAGCTTTGCTTTTTCCAGCCCAAGCATTACAAATAGTACATTTAAAATCATTATCATTTTCAATATTACCAAATTTCATAAATATTTTTTTAAGTTTTGGCAGTTGAATGTCTTCTAATTTATCTATAAGTTGTTTTGTGAATAATTTAATTGTATCTATCATTTGTAATTTTTGTGTTACAAAATTCTTATACTCTTCAATAATATCTTCCATATCTTCTTTACTAATATAATAATCATCATCATTAGAATTTTCTATAAGTTTTAATTTAATAGCCAAACTATCAATGACATCAATAGCAATTTTAATTTTATTAGTATCATACTCGGCATTAGGAATATAAATATGAATTATTCCGTTAATAATATCAATTTGAAAATTATTTTTGTATGTTATAGGACTTTTTTGAGAGATAAAAATGCCATGTAATTTTTGTGTTTGAAGGTCTCTTTCAAATTTTTTTACTTCATCCGTTGTAGCAGAACGTGAATAATCTTTATTCTCAAATAAAATAGATGGTTTATTTTTATCCATTCTAATAACTTTTAAATCGCAAGTTGCAGTATCAGAATTAACTTTAATAATTTCATCAGAAGGCATAAGTGATTGTAACATATAATATAATTCAGCTTCAGAAATATTTCCTTTGGAACTAGAATTATTTTTATACTTATTTAAAAAATCATTAAGTTCACTGTTTAATTTTTGGCTAACTGTTTGTTGAGTAATCAAATTATCTTTTACATTTTGAATGCCCAGATTTGTTCTCTCTTCACTTGATTGTATAAAACTAAAAATAGGTTGTTGAATTGTTACAATCATTTTAGAAAACTGTGATTCAATATCTTTAATAATAGAATCAGTTCGTGAATCATCTTTATTATTTAATTCCAAAAGCTTAGTGGTATCTTGTGTAATAGAAGAGCAAAATGACTTGATACAATTTTCTATTTGAATATAATTTTTATCTTGGCTTTTTGGTATAACATCATTTACAATTAAGGTAGTTTTTGCTAGAAGATTGTCATTGTTTCTCTCTATAAGCGAAGAAATTTTTTCGTTGGTGGTTAAACTATTGTTTTGAAGAATTGTTTTTATATCTTCTATGTATTCTTTTTTTGATTCGCCTAACTTAATAATAACATCAGTTTTAATTGAATTTAAATTTGTATGTATATCTGTTACCATAGAAAGAACTTTTGAATTGATAGTGCTATTTATGGTATTAGAGAGATTAGATGATAAACTTTTGAGTATATCAATAAATATATGATTCATCGCAACAAAATCTAGATTATTATTCTCTCTATAGAAAGCTAATATAGTTTCATCTGTTATTTTAATATAATTATCTTTGACTTCCATTTATATTATTATATAAATTTGTATTTAAATTATATAAATATATATATTTATATATAATTCAAATGGATATAGACGAATATTTAAATAAAATAAAAAAATTAGAAGACGAAAACAAATCATTAAAAGAACAACTAGAAAAATATTCAAGCCGACACAAAACATATTATGAAAAAAATAAAGAAATTATTTATGAAAAGTCAAAAGAAAGATTAAAAAAAATAGCAGAGGAAAACCCAGATAAAATTAAAGAGTACGCAAAAAAAGCATATTTAAAACAAAAAGAAAAAAAGAAACAAAAAGAATTAATTAATGAAAATATTTAGGAGAATTATATAATTTTTCAAAATTATATAAAGAATAATTTTCTTTATATAATATAAATGGTAAAAAAGTTTATGCCATACTTAAATACAATTATATATAAAATAATATGTAAAGACTCAAATATAACAAATACTTATGTTGGTCTCACTATAGATTTTAAAGAAAGAAAAAGACGACACGAAAAAAATTGTATTAATTTTAAAAAAGGTAAACTTTATGATTTTATTAGAGATAACGGAGGATGGGATAATTGGGAAATGCTAGTAGTTGAAAATTATTCTTGTCTTACTAGAAAAGAAGCTGGATTACGAGAAAAATATTGGTATGAAACTTTAAATGCTGATTTAAATAAGAATTATCCTTCTAGAAATTATGATGAATATTATGAAGCTAATAAAGAAAGGTTATCAGAAATTAGTAGAATTTGGAGAGAAAAAAATTTAAAACAGTTTTGAAAAACTAAAGTAAAAAAAAGTAAATCTAAAAA
>CAZYEM010000250.1:0-6038 GCA_964646395.1 uncultured Bacteroides sp. | reverse complement strand
TGATTCTTTCCAAAGACATCGGTCGGATCCGAAAACCACTGAACACGGAAATAATCATCAATGGTCTGCTTAACCGATGGCTGATTAATAGGTGCTGCTTCTGGGCGACTTGGATTGTATTTCATTTCACCCAATAAAACATTCATAAATGGATTACGCGATGTAGGAAGAGTGCGCTCAGGAAGAGCTTCCCCTGAATAAGGAGAGGCATCTACTTCAACCACACCAGATGGACCACTTGGAAGATAAGGTTGAACACTTCCTACTGATGATCCACCATTCACAAAATGTTCTGATACCTCTTCAAAACGTTCTTTGATAGGTGCGGTATAGCCCACGGGATCTACTGTCGTCACAAATGGTATGGAACGATAGGAGTCTGGAAATACATTCTGCTTTTGGGGTTTTTTGGATGATACAATAATCGCTCCTGCAGTAATGCTACCAAATAGTAATGCTGCAAATAGAGCAAATAGTCCCCCCAAGACACTAGCAACGAGTCCCACAAAGAATGAGATAAGTAGGATTCTCATGATAAAGTTCCACATAGAATGCGTACAAGTAGGTTCATATTGTAAATTAAAATGACGAAAGAGAACCGTGGGGTCTTTCCAAAAAGGACGTTCACATGTCTCATGAACCCTCTCGGTACTCATTATCCTAAACCTTAGAAACTTTATTTCTTTTGTGCGGCTTTCTTCTTTTCTAGTTTCTTGCGTAGCCGGTCTCGCGCTGTAGCAAGGCGAGCACTACCCTCCTTGCCTGCTGCTCTTGCAGCATCCATGTCTTCAAAGCCAAAAGCAGATTTAATACCTCCCATCATATCTACAAAACTGGAATTTTCAGCAAACTCCTTCATGAGTTCCTCTGCTTCACGAGCAATCTCCTGTGGATTGATAGAACCCGACATGACCTTCTGCTGAAGACGATTTCCAATCTTACCTATCAATTGTTGAATGACGCCTGGATTATTAGTAAATGTGGAAAAGAGGATTTGTATGGACCGGGACGGGTCCTTCTCACAGTCCTTCATCATCTCAGGACTAATTCCCAAATCAGCTGGCGTAATATCCTTTATCATTTCCTGTGCGAGTCGTGCCATATGCCCTTTCAGAAATCGCTCTGGAAGCTTGGGGAATCCATTCTTGAACATGTCATCCATATTGGGCGACCCGCCCTTTTCATTGGGCTCCTTTGCATCATCAGCATCAGGCTTCATCATGTTCATAAATTTTTTGATGAGACTCTGAAAATCAACGCTCTCCAGCTTCTTCTTCATGTCCTCCATGGCAGCCGACATCGCGTCATCCATCCATTTTGGCTTCTCGTCCTTTCCAAAACCAGCCTCCATAAAACAACAAATCGATAAGACACGTACATGTTCCCAAATTGCCTTCTTGGTATTGTCTGATAGTGTTTCCCATAGCGCGTCTACAATCGTCACACCTGGCAAAATGGTAGTAGGATTCTTACGAAATTCCTCTGAATCTCCACCACCCATTGTATTCTTAAATTTCACCTCCGCCTGAAATCGATCCAATCTCAACTTTGCTGGAATCGACTGCGCCAATAGAATCTTTGCCCTATATTCGGGAAGAGCACCCAACAAATCCTCCGCAAATTCATCATACTTTTTCTGAAAAACAGATGGTGTTTCTTCCTTTGCTTCCTTTTCTTCCTTTGCTTCCATTCTTCTTATGGATCATGAAAAACCATTTATACCGTAACGCGGCTTCTATGAATTAGATCGCATGTGTTGCCTTCTCGGAAAGGATGCAAAGTACTTTGAGGTATTGCCAAATGACATCCTGATTTGTAGTTCCCATCGTGTCCCAATGCTTATCGAAAATAGACAGAGCAGCCAACATATCGTTAAATTGCGTAGTAACCGTATCTTGCATGTGACGACGAATGACTTGCATATTTCTCTCATAAATCGCCGTGGAACAACCCTTGTAGACATGCTCCACAAATAAATCAAGGATGAGTCGTGGATTAATTTTCTTGGCACCCTTAATTCCTTCCGTTGCCATTTTAAGGTCTTTTTCTTCCGGAAAGGTATTACATAGTTCATCAAAAAAATGAACCATTTGGGTAGTAAATGCGTTGAGAACCGACATTTTCTTCTTAGTATCAATATATCTTTACGCTTTAAATTGTGACATTATTGACGTGTAATACGTTGCCTTTTTCGTATGATTGATTTAAACATTGTCCATTGGCTTTCCCATATTTCAACATATTGATAGCCTAATTCAATACATTTATTTTTTCTAATCATTGTTCTTTCGTATAATTCTCCCATTGTACATTTTGTTTTTATATTTACTGTATTTGGAGCATATCGTTTAGGATTTCCATGCCAATAGTCTCCATAAAATTCATATATTGTATTTGTATCAGAATCAAATGCATCGGCATAATATTTAGTATTTGGAATATGATATTCTATTTTAAGAAATGGACGATTTACTTTTATCATATTAATCCATTCCATCGATATTTTAGAAATTCTTCCAATATGCTGAGCATTTGCACAATGTGGGCATCCACTGCCACCCATATGACTATGTGGTGTTTGTTGAAATGAACCATGTATTTTGCATATGATTACTATATACGTATGTGTAGTCGTATATTGCACACATGTATAGTCATATTTATTTCCATGTACACGTATTGCTTTTTCTATAAATTCTTCAAGTGTATTTCTTGATAATATAGCATTTTTATAATATCCACATAATGTACAACCACATCCTTGAAGATGGCATCCAGCATTTTGTATAAAAGATCCATGTATTGGACAAATAATGGTTACATACGATTTAATGCCATTGTATTCAACCGATGAATAATCATATTTATTTTTATGAATAATATTTGCTTTTTCTATGAAGTCATTAGTAGTATGGCTAAGTAATACTGTTCGTTCATCTATTCCACAACTAGGACACCCACTTCCTTGTAGATGATTATTTGCTAGTTGAGAAAATTCACCATGAATAGAACAAATAATTATTATGTTAGTATTTGTATTAAGATAGTCTACTTTACTATAATTATACGTATTATTATGTGTATTATTAGCTTGAGTAATATATAGCTCTTGTGATTTTCTATTTGCTTTGGCACTTCGTTCTATTCCACATTTGGCACATCCTACTTTTCGAAAATGATGCTCTGGAGTTAGTTGAAATTCACCATGAAGACTACATATAATTATTAGTTTTTTATCACAACTTATATATTCTGATTTAGAATAATCATATCGATCTCCATGGATTGCTTTTGATTCTTCAATAAATTGTTCGGTTGTTCTCTTATTTTTAGAAGAACGCAGAATGATACCACATTTTGGACATCCCTGTGTCTGTTTTCCTATATGAGAAAGTGGTGTTTGTTGAAATTCTCCATGAATGGAACATATGATTTTAATTTTTGTTTTGTTGTTTACATATTCTACCTTATCATAGTTATATTTATTACTATGAATAAGAGATGCTTTCTTAATAAAGGATTCATTTGTATATTTTGTTCTTATCATATAACTATTTTTATAAGATAAGAAGAATCAATTTTAATGAATGTATTTATTGACGAACAATTCCACGACTGGCAATATTATCTCGTTCAGCCTTATATAATTGCATTTGCTGGTCTAAGAGCTCTTCCTTCTTGCTTCTCTTGGCATTCGAATTCGTTGTCTGAAATTGACTGGCTTCTCGGGTTCCCATCGAATCCTGTCCCCCTAAAAATGTAAAATTATGTTTCATAGAAAGTCCACCATCTCCTTGTGCGGAAGTATCCGCTCCAATAAAGGAATAGCTGTCACCAAAACCGCCTCCCATTTCAGTGTCTAGATAGGGTTCGGGTTCCATGGGTCCTGCGGCTGCTCCGCTAGTACCATTACCTCCTCCTTTCCCACCTCCATCTCTCATTTTCTGTTCATACAGCCAGTTCATCACATCGCTGTTTGTTCGTGGCTCAGGATCCCCTGAAATGACAAGTGTCGGAGTTTGTTTGAGCCATCCTGGAAGCTGGGGACGATTGGGACCTGGATCCACACAAATAAAACGGAATTGCGAATGATAGTTTGTTTTTGAGATTTCTTCAATGAAAGCCTTTGACCAGTCACAACGATTGGAATAAAAACAAATATGAACGGGGGCAGGTCGGCTCATTCTTTTCTACGGAACGAACGAATCTATCTCGCCCTGAACGCATTCTTATAAAATTTGACGGAAAGGATCTATCGGAAGATAGTATAGGAATCCATCATGCAGTTCACCAACCTCCAAAAGAAGGATCATCGCACCTACACCTTTTCCCTCTCTCCCATCCATGTCACCTACGCGAATACCTTGCGTCGTCTCATCCTTACCGGTGTTACGACAGTTGCCTTTCGTTCGGACATGACCTCCGCGGGTACGACCACCAATGTGGAAGTAAAAAGAAATGATACCCCCATGACGAACGAAATGTTGGCGGACCGTATCGGTCTTCTTCCCATTCACATCCCTGATCCCTTATCATGGAAAGATGATGAATATCTCTTCACTCTTAAGGTGATGGGTGACAAGGACGCTACCACTTATGTCAAGTCAAGTCACTTCAAAATTACAAAGAACACTCCGCCCACTGGGGATGATGAAAAAGAGGAAAACATCTCAACGGAGAGATTCTTTCCCGCTCATCCCATTACACATGATACGTGTCTGATTGCTACCCTTCAGCCAGGTGCGATTCAACAAGCCATTGAAATTATTGCGATGGCGACAAAAGGAACGGGTCGCGAACATGCTCGTTTCAGCCCTGTGTCACAGTGCTCGTATGAGTACACTCCAGATTCGGATCCCCGTCGAATTGAAGAAATGTTTGTTTCGTGGTTAACCATTACCAAGAAAGTGGGGGCGATTGACAAAGCCACGCAACGCTATGAGGAGCTCCAGCGTGAGTTCAACACCATGCAAATCAAACGTTGTTTCCTCATCAACGAAAAAGGCGAGCCCTACAGTTTTGACTTTACCATTGAATCAGCTGGCGTACTTGAAGTTCCCTACATTGTGGAGCAAGCGTGCCAAGTAGGTGAAAACATGTGTAGCCGTTATGTGACACTTGATCGTGGCGACGTACCTTCTGATATTACGATCACATCGGCTGATACGCGTATCATTGGATATGATTTCCTCTTTCGTGGACATGATCATACGCTTGGCAATCTTCTTCAAACCTGGTTGGTGGAGCACCACATTGAAGGCGATGCTCAACCCAACATTACGTACGCTGGATACTCCGTTCCTCATCCTCTGCGTGATGAAATGATTCTACGCATTGGTGTGGAAGATGGTGAAGAATCCACGGCTCGTCTGGCTGTTGCGCAAGCTGCAAAGGGATGTGTCAAAATGTTTCAAGAGATGCGTGTTGCGTGGCGCAGTGTTAATGGAGCACCCTCGATGAGAGGATTAGAACAAGCCATCACTGGCAGTAAACCAATTCGTAAGAGTGCTGTAAAGACATCGGCGTCAGCGTCAGCACCCGCATCAGCAGCTAGCAAATAGTAAGTTGATAACTATCCGCAAATTCACATTCGATACCAAGATACTCTATCTCTTTGATCGCACCACAACGACGCACATATTTCGCAAATGCTATTTCAGCAGAGGGCTGAAAATCAGTGAGACGATGTGGATACATTTGTATATGTAGTGCTCGCATCGCAAAACATCCTAACACACAATCATCATATTCATATTTCATCGTAACGACATTGTAAAACTTTACAAAAGCGTCTATTTTTTCATGCAGTATGACATCCGTAAAAAAATCGGACGACATCATTCGATAGCGTCCTGTCAATTTGATGACCATATCATTTCCTTGAATTCCACAGATACGAATGACATCTTTGATGTCTGTCATTTCATTTGTTGCCTTATTTTTAAAAGGCAACTCATTGTTGTTCGTATACACAACACGAACTGGTTTTCCATCATGTAAAAAATAGTCCAGATACGTCTCTCGTTCTCCATTGTTCT
>CAZYEM010000249.1:1276-6094 GCA_964646395.1 uncultured Bacteroides sp. | reverse complement strand
AGTAAATCCAGAGGCTCCAGTAAATCCAGAGGCTCCAGTAAATCCAGAGGCTCCATCTAAATCAGTTAGTCAAGGTGGAAAAGTTCGCGATCGAAAGCGTAGAATCATACGAAAACACAAATAATACAATATGTATGATGATCATTTTATGTATCCATATGATGATCATGTTATTTCACAGATTTTAAAAAATACCATGTAGATAGAATGGCACGTCCTGCTCGTGTCGATTTTCCTCCAAAACCAGGCACGATTTTGGGTACGGAGGTTGAATTACAATCTTCCAATTACGATTATGACATATTACAAAAATTAGGGCTACAAGGAGTGTCCGATGAAAATAAAAAAATCATTATGAATTCATTTTATGTTACTCCGCCTCAAAGTACTAATAGCTTATCTTTGAAACCCTATTCTGAAATTCAGCAAATTATAAAGCCATTACTTATCGATCTCATTCATCTCCAGCATCCTGATATCAAAATTTTAAAAGAATCAGCAATGGAAGATTCGTCAATTGAACTCGTCTATGAAAAGAAAAGGAATCATACGATTGGATTATCTATTATACTTCCCTCCTACCTATTACAAGATAATACATCAAAAACGATTGAAGTAATAAAATTAAAAAATGGTGTTCAAAATGGAAAAGCGAACCTACGAAGAAATAATGGAGCAAATGGAGCAAATGGAGCAAATGAAGCAAATGGAGCAAATGAAGCAAATGAAGCAAATGGATTAGTTATCGTACCTGGTCCAAATGAAGAAAATAGAGCAAATGGAGAAGTTATCGTACATGGTCCAAATGGACAAATGGATGCACCTATATCCCGTCAAGCTGCTATCGCGGCTGTTGCAGCTGTAGCATCTAGAGCAAATAATGCACCTCTAGCCTCTAAAGAACTTGAAGCACATGAAGCCGCAGTAGCCGCCAGACAAAATGACGCGATTATAGCACAAGTATCACCTGAAGAACATGTAGCACCTGTAGCTTCTAGAAATGGTAACGTACCCGAAGCATCTGGAGTACATGAAGCATCTGTGGTAGGTGTATCATCTGTAGCATCAATTGTACAAGCACCTGTACATCCTAATACATCTAGTACAGATCAAACATTACAGAAGCATAATTCAGGAATTGAACTAACTAGCTTACCAGTTGTATCAAGTAGAATACCAGTAGCACAAGCGCAAGTAGCACAAGTACAAGTAGCACCAGTATCCGCTGTAGCATCTGAACTTGTCAATGATCCTGATGATGCAATCTTTACGACGATTGCCGTTGACGCATTTAAGTTTTATGATAGTGAAGCATCTAAAGCATCTGTGGTAAGTGTATTACCTGGAATATCTGAAGCATCTAAAGCATCTAAAGCACCTGTGGTAGATGTATTACCTGGAATATCTGAAGCATCTGTGGTAGGTGTATTACCTGGAATATCTGAAGCATCGGGAGTACCTGAAGCATCTGAAGCACTTGTAGCATTGCCAGCAAAGATAGAGAATAAATCAATACTACAACAAAATATTGATTACTATGAGAATCAAGACCTTTCTGAAGATGAAATGGATATTGTTGAAACACTTTTAGGTAACAGAGGAGATACACGAACTGCATTTCGTTCTTTTTTTACAGAGACCCGCTCACCATCTCATGTCCAACTAAAAACGAAAAATGCACGTGCCTTGTTAGAATTAATGCGTTGCTATTTATATACTTCTATTTCATATAAAAAATCAGATGGTACAACTGCGCATATAGCAAAACGAATACAAACACGTAACAGTAATAACACTATTCGAAAAGAAAGTGATCTGACGGCACAATTTGAGAAAGATATGAAACGCACTGTCAATCCTACTTTTATATCAGAAAATAGTATACTTACATTATTATTACATAATCAACGTATTACTGTAAAGCAATTTGATGAAGATATATTTCCTATTATTGAAAAATTACCACCTTATTTAGCGGAGATTATATGTACTTTTCATCAAGGATGGATGGGACCTGTTGGTATACGTTTTATATTAACTGACAAGCAAGCATCATTTAATAATCATGAAGGAACTGGTGAAAAATCAAATTTGATTGCATTCCGAGATGGAGATTTAAGTACAATTATCATGATTTATCCAGATAAAATTACATATCGTAATATTTCTGTGTATAGTCTGCGTCCTGATTATAATTTAGAAGGACCTCCATTGTATAATTATATTTTGATAGTTGCTATAGAGATCGATCGTTATACATTGAATGGTTTTATGCAAATTGACAAGTATGATATCGATAGATTTTTATTACATAACATAATGGATAAGTTTGAGTCAGCATATGAAGAAACAATGGATATTTCTAATAGAAATGCACAAGATAGAACCTTGGCAATTTTGTTAGATCGGCTACGTTCTCGTCTAACCAATCGATTTAGTCATGGTGCCTCGATAAAAGAAGAAAATAGAATTAAAAAAGCTTCAAGTTCAGAAGAAAATAGAAATAAAATAGTTTCAAGTACAGATTATTTATCAGCATTTTATACAAATGCTGTGAAAGCAACATCATATGATGTAGACATTATCGAATACATTATTAGCAATTTTGAATTAGATAAAGATGTGGCTAAAGAAAAAATAAAAATGCTACGTAATCCTAAACCAAAAATAGCTGATGTATCTCAAGGCGAGTCCCCATTGGAAATACGTGCTCGTAGTCGTCCTATACGTCTTAAAAAGCTAGAAAAGGAATTGGATCTCGCTTCAATTGCGGAAGATAGTAAAAAAATGAAAGAAGTTACAAGAGAAATCCAGAAGATAAAAAGAGAAGAGCAAGAAGATATAGACACAGCCAAGCACGCTGCTTTACAAAAATCTAAAGCAGCTGAGAATTTTAAAAAACAAGAAGATACGTCATCTATTAGTACACTTTTATCTAATAATTTTTTTGTAACCTATCTTAAAGAAATAGATACTCGAATAGCAACACGTAATACAGCATTAGAAGAACACCTTCGAAAAGACCCGCCTGATGCTAAATGGTATCCATATCTATTGGAACAAATTAAGCCATATAGCCAAACCCTTCAAGATAGCATATATGAGCAATTTACTATCGATTTAGAGAAGAAAGTAACACAATATGAAAAGAATTATGATAGAATTAGTATAAAAAATAAAGAAGCAAATGATGCATTATCTCTTATTCTTAATGAGGATAAATTAAATGAACTTATTATACGAATCAAAGGAATTCTTAATGCAACTACAAAGGATATTGATAATGTTACTCTTGCAGCTAAAATAGCAAAAACACTTGCTGATAGAGAAAATAGAGATGCGGTTGCGGCTACTGCTACCGCTCAAGCTATTATTAAAAATCAGACTGCTACAAAAGCGGCTAAAGATGATGCTATATTAGCAGCTCGCGCTGCTAAAGATCGAGCTATAAAATCGGCACAAGATTCAAAAAATAAAGAAGGTATTGCTAAAGCTGCCGCTGAAAGTTACAATAAATGGTTCCGTTGGTATGATAGTTGGTCAAAAAAAAGTAATATCATAAAAGATATAGAAAATCGATCTGAATTTCATAAAAAAGTGTTTGAACAAACTCGTCTTACATGTCAAGCAAATATTAAATGTGCTGCATCTGCTGCTATCTATAGTGTCTTTACAAGTCTTGCCAATAAGGCTAAAAAGTTTCTTTTTGATAAAGACAAAATTAAGCACTATTATGTTCAAAAAATAATAGCAAAATGCGATATTAAGAATGATGATCTCATACAAGAAATCGATGATGCGGAAGCTATTGTAGATAAGGCAGAGGATATTATGGATAATGAACCATTGGCAGTAATAAATCTATTGAATAAAATAAAAGTATCAATAGAATCAGCTGCTGAAGTAATTGAAGAAGTATCAGAAGCAGCCGAAGATGCCGAGAAAAATGATGCTATTTTTATTGGCGTTGCAATTGCTGCCTACAAAGATCACGATAGCGGTAAGGGTGATAATGGCGACGATGATGATAGAGATGATAGTGATGATAACGAGGATAATAGTCAGGAGATCATATCAAATCAGCCAGTTGCATCAGTCGCACCAGTTTCTTCAGTTGAACCAGTTTCTTCAGTTGAACCAGTTTCTTCAGTTGAACCAGACGCATCAGCTGCACCACCTCTATCTACAATACAAGAAAAAATAGCCAAATCCAAAGAATATCGTAATGATCTATCAAAAGCAAAACGCACACTGGAAACATATCTTCTATCCATGAAAAACAATACAACCATAAAAACAAAGATAGATGGTCTGTTAAAAATTATTTCTGGCAAACTTAACATGCTTGATGAACTTGACGAACTTGGCAAACTAGAAAATAAAAAACCATTTACTAATGCAAATATAAATGAACTAGGTTCATTAAAAGAACCGCTTACTCGGTATTCTAAAATCATACCTATGAAAAATAAATTAAAAATGAAATCGAAAGGTATTTCTACAATTATTGGACAGCTTGTTTTCGATTTATCACACTCAAAAAGTGAAAAGAATAAATTGGTTAAATCTGCACAACTTGAAAGGATTAGAAAGATTAAAAAGACTTTAAATAAACAAAATATTGATGAAGAAAATGAAACAATATTGTTAGATAAAAGTACGAAAAAAATCATTGATGAAATGCCGTCTAATGCAGAAATAGAAGCAGCTGCGAAAAAAAACGCAAATGTACAAGCAGCTGAAAAAAGGAATCGTAATGTATCCAGAAAGAAAGCAATTAACATGGCAGAAGAAGAGCAAACCAGACGTGTTGCTGCT
>CAZYEM010000249.1:0-1176 GCA_964646395.1 uncultured Bacteroides sp. | reverse complement strand
GAACAGGCAGAATTACAACGTATAAGTGAACAATTAAGTAAGGAAAGATTTAAAAAAGTAAAATCACAAGTGAAAGAAGCAGAAAAGCAAAAAGCGGAACAACGAAAAATAGCTGCAGCACAACGAGCAGAAGAAGCTGCAGAACAACAAAGAATCGCAGCCGCACAACGAGTTGAACGACAAAGAGCAACAGAATCAGAACAACAAAGAGCAAGAAACAAAGCAGCAGCACAACAAAGAGAAAGAGACGAAGCATCAGCTGCTGCGAAAAGTGAATCGAATATTTATCGTTTGAAGAAAGAACAAGAAGAATTAGAACTTCGTAAAAAGGAAGAGAATGCCAGAGCAGAAGTAGCACGACAAGAGAAAAAACGACCACATGCGGAAGTAAATCGCGAGAGAGAAGTAGCTAGGGCAGAACGTGCTCAACAGAATAAACTTGGTATGATTACACGGGAACCATCTAAAGTAAGACAAGCAAGACAGGCACAAGAGAGAAATCCAGAGAACATTGAAAAACAAAAAAAGTTACAAGATGTGTTTAAAAGGGTTGAGGAAATGAATCGTACATCAGCTAAGAAAACTCAAGATACATCAGCTAAGAAAACTCAAGATACATCAGCTAAGAAAGGTGGCTTTTTCATAAAAAAACGTAATCATACACGTTCTAAGAAGATCAAACGCAATCGAACACGCCGCTAACACGCCGCTAACACGATTCCACATCCTATCTTCATCCATCCATGGATCAAGATATGATGATTTATATTTCATCTAAAACCGCATTTTTCCTCCCTTCTTCACTAGTAAATCCATTAGAAATAGCACAAAAATGCCACTGGAAATGAACATCATGATCTCCGATGCCATTTGCTCAGGAGAGGAACTGTTCATGTCATCCAATCTCGCAAAGAGTTTATCCATTTTTTTCATGATTTCCGCACTAGAAAAGTCACTCAATCCATCAGCAGGCGGCTGATAATACTTGCCACCTGGTGGCGGTAAGTGCTCTACAAAGGATGTCTGAGCTTTACTTGCCGTAAGTGGCTTCCAATACATATTTACGGATGGATTGGGAAGAGTCGCACCTGTACCCGCACGTGCGACACCTGCTTCCTCAAATGCCTTGGAAAAGTCAGGTTGTAATTTATAATCCGCTTGGTCGGGAATGTAATC
>CAZYEM010000248.1:2095-6115 GCA_964646395.1 uncultured Bacteroides sp. | reverse complement strand
CATCCACAGAAATACCAGATAGGGTGTTGATGTCGGCATAAATATTGAGGAAGCTACGAATAAATTCTCCTGATAGGCGCTCAATAGTTTGGTCATTTACAATAAATTCAGCGTGATCGATGATGCTTGTTCCCAGACTATTACAGTAGGTCCAATACTCGGCTGAATAATCGGCGGCGTTCGGAATCGTACCGACGCTCGCTGTGACCTGACCTTTTGATAATTGTTGAAGAATGCCATTATTGTACCAACTGCCTAGTTTGAATTGAAGAATAACGGATTGTAATAAATCACCAGCGGGGAGAGACCCAATTTCAAAACTAAATGTTTGACCCCAATCGGCAGGACCACGCTGTGTAAATTCTTGAATACTCATCGTTGTAGGATACACAGTACGCTCTTCACGATGAAACCATGATTCTTCGGTATCGAGTGGAAAGTAGGTGTTATCCTGTGCATCTCGATCGGTAAGATCCAATACGGTGGTGATATCGCCTCGTGGGCGAAAATAGTCCTTTCCAGACATCTATGTAGTATCTAGTAAAAAGGTTTATATCATGATTTTATCTTCTACATCTATCATATACACATACGCAAATCATTATGGTGACAATAAGTCCTACTCCGATTGCAAGATAATCCTGTGGTGTCAATATCATTTCTATTACGCGATGAGATCATTATCATTTATGATGTACTATCTATTTTTATTCCTGTTGCGTCTGTTTTGATTATTTTCATTTCTTTCGTTTCGATTTCTTTCGTTTCGATTTCTTTCGTTTCCATTTCTTTGACTTCGATTTCTTTGATTTCGATTTCTTTGATTTCGATTTCTTTCGTTTCCATTTCTTTGACTTCGATTTCTTTGATTTCGATTTCTTTGATTTCGATTTCTTTCGGTGTACCCGTTGCTTTATACGTCCATCGTATGAAATAGGAAATGACATACCCAATAAAAAATTCTAATAAATCAATCATCATATTTTCATCATACCAGTCTATTACCTGATAGAGGACGAATACCGGAATTATAAAAGGTACATAAATAGCTAATACGCCGAATACAAAATGCCATATTGAATTCCATCCATCTGTAAAAAGTGGTCTCATATCGAGAAATGATAAATGATTTCTGATGATTATACCCAATACAAAATTTGATAAACGCGATCTGAATAAAATAGTTGTTACTATTTACACCATGAATCATCCATGCCATACACGAATTACCAATAAAAATTTCCAATACTTTGCAGATGGCGTTCACAAATTCTATTTGGAATATTGCTGTGAACGTCCCTGTCTGGATGGGCATGACCGCTGTACATCATGTATTAAAATCCATCCAGGAGCACGAAGCCAATTTGATAGCACCTACCCACACGGACACATGAGCGAACCCATTCCCGATCATTCCCATATCTTTGGCGGATCATGGTATCAACATCGTGTTCAACTCTGGGGAGAACCCTCTTTAGAAGTGATTGCTCTTGCTCAACAGCATCAAAGAGAAGCGCGACAATATACTCCAGTAGCATCTAAAGCAAAAATAGCATCTATCTCTCAAGACATGCCACGAAAGAAAGTTAGCGACGTAGTCGCAGCAAGCGAAACAGATACAGTTGCTACAGTTGAAACTGTAGCACCAGTAAAGAAACCGAGAAAGCCTCGTGTTGCAACTGCGACTGTTGAAATACCAATTGTTGCACAAGTCGCACAAGTAAAACCCATCAAAGTACCAAAACCAAAGAAAGCAGCAAAGACATCTCCTAAAGTAGAAATCGCACCTGTACAAGAGACGCGTATTTGTAAGGAAGTTGTTATTCCTACGCACATTGAACAACAAATAGAAGAAATCGATGCAAATGATTATGAAATCGAATATGTACCACTAACATTCATTGATATTGATCATACTACGTATTTCCGAGATGCCAAAAAGAATAAATTGTATCAAAAAATAAAAGAGAAAATCATCGGACCTTATGTGGGACGTTATTGCCCTCATACGGAATCGATTTGTACTGAGACACCCGATTCAGATGAGGAAAATGATTCATAAATAAAATCATGGATCCATGTAGAATCATACATGAGTATGAATTATACCATTGTGATAACACAAAATGATTCCACTATTTTTAGTGGTCATTTTGTAGTAACGAACACTTCGATCACTGAATTTTATGAAAATGGGAATAAAACAAATATACTCGCCCCTACAGGTTCTTATGGAGGGAATAATAATGTTTTTGGATCTATAACAAGTCCATTTAGTGATAATGGTGTCAATATTACAACTATGAGCTATTATCTTGGAAATTATGGTGAAAACGTAGATGATGGAACATATAATTTATATTCTTTTAGCGAAAATAATGGATTTCTTGCTAATTTTAATGGGGTGTATCATTTTACGATTGCGATTGATAATCAGGTTATTCCTATTCCTGATGTTCCAGTTGCTATTGATCCTATTCCTAGTAACCCAGTTATTCTAAGAGAATCTGTTCCAGCTAATGTATATTATATTGCGATTAGATTGGATGGTAACACTATTTTTAGTGGCGAATTTTTAGTAACGAATACTTCGATCACTGAATTTTATGAAAATGGAAATGACACAAATATTTTAGCTCCAGTCGGTTCCTATGGAGGGAATGATAATATATTTGGATCCATAACTGATTCATTTAGTAATAATGGTGTCAATATTACAAGCATGAGCTATTATGATGGAAATTATGGTGAAAATGTTACTCCTCCTGGCGATGGGACATATAATTTATATGAGTTTATTTCTGGTATCGGGGGTATTTTAAATTTTACTGGTACCCCCTATGAATATATAATTTCATCTGAACCACCACCACCGCCACTACCTGGACATTATAAAATTAACATTTTAATTACATTAGAAACTACCATTATTTTTACTGGTTTTTTTGTGGTAAATAATTATGCGTATCCAAATATTATTGGATTTTATGAAAATGGAAGTGAAACAACAAATATACTTGCACCTGTAGGTTCCTATGGAGGAAATAATAATGTATTTAACACATTAACCAATCCATTTACCGCGAATGGTGTCAATATTACAACCATGAGCTATTATGCTGGAGATTATGGTAATAATGTTACTCCTCCTGGCGATGGAACATACAATTTATATTCTTTTACTAATGTAATTGGATATATTCGTAATTTTAGTAATAATTCTTACACTTTTACTACTATATTAGCAAATCCTGCCGATCCCATTCCTCTTTATCCTCCTGCTCCTCGTCCTCCTCCTCCCATTCCTCCTCCTGTTCCTCCTCCCATTGATAATCCCGTTACATATATTGTCTGCCAACCATGTCAAAAAAGCCGCTTTTGTTATAACTATAAACCTCCAGGCATCATTGAACCCTGCTGTACACCGATTGTATGTGCGACAGACGCGTTGATTGCCTCTCTTTCCGCCTTGCCAGAAGTTGTTAATAATAGCTCTAGAACGACAGAAAGCTCCTTATTACAAGCAACTGTGCGAAAACAGCAACTATGTAATTTGACAAAAACGACAAATAGTACGATCCAAAGCACCATCGCAAATGCGGCAGCGATCAATGAGAATATCTTTAACCAATTGATCAACATTCGCGATCAACGATATGCTCCTTATCAACCTTATATTTACCCTGTTGTTCCGCCATCCGTCATGGAATTACAAATGAGAACCGCCAATGTAGGTGTTCCTCATACAGTCAATACCATCGCCAATTGCAGAGGAAGTCAATTCGTTACTACATAATCCTAGGAGATTTCAATAAAAATAGAATACATCATTGGAAGATGAACTATTTTATTTTATTTTTAGTATTATAGGTATTTTAGTATTTACTTCTTCGCACCCGTCACAATGACCTTCTTCTTGATGATCGTCTTCTTCGGAGCGGGGACAGGCTCCACATCATCCGCATCCTCATCATCCACTTCATCCTCGTCTTGCTCTGAAGTAGGAATGGTACCCGCAGC
>CAZYEM010000248.1:0-1995 GCA_964646395.1 uncultured Bacteroides sp. | reverse complement strand
CTGTAAGAGCCTTTGACGGCATCACCGCCGCCAGAACCGACGGCTTCTTGAAGACCTCATCATCATCAATCTGCGCATCATCTTCCACAGGAGCAGACGCCAACCCCTTGAAGGCAAAGTCTCCAATGCGCTCAGGAAGCTTGTGAACCGCAATCTGCTTCGCCTTCCACGTCAGACCATACTTGGAACCTGCAAACCACACACCCGTGCATTCCATGATCGCCGTCACCTGAACACCCTTGACCAAGAGGTCCTGAACAGGGACACCCTTGTACGGAGTGCCATTGACATCATAGAACTTCGCCTCGAACTCATCATTGTTCTTCGGCAGCTTCAGCTTCAGGTTCGGCGGATAGCTCAGCACATTGCCATCCTTGTCCTTGCTGTACTTGACCAGCGGCGTATAGAACGCCTTGACGACATCACGCGACAGATCCGCCTTGAACCACAGCTTGCTGTTCTTGACACCCTCGTTCAACATGAACTCGTCCAACGCATTCATCGTCTCCATGAACTGCTTGATTTCAGGACGCTGCTCATGACCGCGAAAGGACAGCTCCACAGAGTAAGTCGGCGGACCAAACTTGTCGGCACAATTCAGTCCGAACGGAACGGACATCGACACAGCGGACTGCATCACAAGGCGCTCACCGCCATAGTTCAGATAAGCGGACTTAGCACCGCTCTGAAGCGAACGCAACGCAGAGATGGTAATGCGCTTGGTATCAAAAGTGGAAGGGTAGACGACGCTGGACATGGTATGGAATCAACTTGTTTCTGCCTCGTTTTATCAGAAAAACTTCCGTCAAATTTTATTGCATCTCAATCTATTC
The DNA here is from genome assembly GCA_964646395.1 of uncultured Bacteroides sp. Taxonomy (GTDB): domain Bacteria; phylum Bacteroidota; class Bacteroidia; order Bacteroidales; family JACABE01; genus JACABE01. Next base: position 1,162 of record CAZYEM010000248.1, on the reverse strand, counting down.
TATTTATCCTATTTGCCATTTACATATTATCATAAGGATATCATACAACAAATTTCTCATTTCTTTCCCTCTTTTTTTTATTGAAATGTATAGATATGTAACACGATCTACGATTACATATGAATATATTGCTTTATTTATCTACTTAATCAAGGGTACATCATATGATATGGTGGAGAGATTTATTCAGTAATTCTACTATAATGAGGTGGATGATCGTGTTATCAGGTCATTTCAATAAAAAAAAGCTGGAAAATGTGAAACTACGGGTTACCCATCTATTTTAGCCGTAAAATTTGATGACACTTTTTGTCTGAAAAGAGTTATTCCCGCGTTTATTTATGTCAAATACTTCCACCGGTATTAATACAATGAGCAAGCCAGCCACCCCCGCCACCACCGCCCAGAACGTGAAGAAAGTTTCCAAGAAGTCGGACGCCGTCCCTGCTGCGCCAGTCGCCGCCGCTGCCCCAGTTGCCGCTGCTGCGCCAGCCGCTAAGAAGTCCAAGCCCGCCGTCGCTGCGACTGCTGCCCCCGTCGCCACCGCCGTCGTTGACGCGGTTGCGGTCGAGGTCAAGTCGGTCGAGCAGGAGATTGCCGCCCTTGTTACCCTTCACCAGACTCTTCGTGATCAGGCGGTCAGCGCCATCAAGACTCTCCAGCGTCTCCAGAAGCGTGTTGCCAAGGAGGTCAAGGAGGCTGGTCGTCGTCGTCGTCGCTCCAAGAAGGAGGGTGAGGACGGCGTTGTCAAGGAGAAGCGCCCCACCATCTTCACCACCCCTGTCACCCTCAAGGATGAGCTCTGCAACTTCCTCGGCAAGTCCAAGGGCTCGCAGATGACCCCAGCGGATGTCACTCGTGCCTTCAGCGCCTACGTTGATTCCCACAAGCTGAAGGATGCTGAGAAGGGTCACACCATCCACCCAGACGCTGCCATGCGCAAGGTTCTGGGCGTCAAGGAGGATGAGACTCTCACCTACCGCAACATCCAGAGCTTCCTCTACAAGCTCTACCTCCTCCCAGAGAAGAAGAAGGTCGCGACTGCGTAAATTCTACGCATATAACATTATAAATATTAGAAAATTAAAAAATTAAAAACTAAAACTAACATAAAAATCATAAACAAAATAGTAATTATTTTTTGTTTATGATTCCATTTTTA
>CAZYEM010000247.1:977-6118 GCA_964646395.1 uncultured Bacteroides sp. | reverse complement strand
ATCCAATCCACAATCCTATTCATCTAAAGTTGAATTTTCAACCGCGCAGAGTATATAAAGTTCTCAGGTTCAGATTGCTTTTTAAGATTATTGAGGGTATTTTAATAAGTCAGAGCAAAAACAGGATATGGAGACAAATAAATGAAGACAGCGGCTGCGATATTTCAAAAATTACTATGCATTTCACTTCTTAATTCTGGCTCCTGCCTCATGAATTCTGACTTTACAGGAGCTTGCTAAATTATGCGCAGATCTAATCTTACAGTTTTTTTCATCGTCATCGCAGTCCTTGGACTTGTTGTCTTTGCGGCGCTTTATTTCACTCACCAGCAGAAAATTGATAAAGACGCCAATACCGCGCTTACAGGAAAAGACGGACAGACGGTGGTCATCCAGCCGGAAAAGGCGCTGGAAATGCTGAAAGCCGGGAACCGGAGGTATGTGACGGGCAACAGACTGAAAGACCCTGGAGTCGGCAGAGAAGTACGCAGAATCCTGCTTAAAGGACAAACTCCGTTCGCCACGATTCTTGCATGTTCGGACTCACGGTTTCCGCCGGAACTGTTTTTCGACGCCGGACTTGGACAGTTGTTTGTCGTACGGAATGCCGGCAATCAACTATACTCAGACACCCTTGGCAGTATTGAATATGCCGCGCTTAATTCCACCAGCCGGTTGATTGTGGTCATGGGGCATAAGTCCTGCGGCGCCGTCACCGAGGCGGTAAAACTTATGCGGCAGCCGGAGCGCAATGCAACGCCGGCGTTGAATACCATAGTGTGCAGCCTGATTCCAGCAGTACTGATTGCCGGAAAAAAAGATCTTAATATTTCCGAAGAGAAACTGATTGATGATGCCGTCAAAGAAAATGTCCGGATGGTCTGCATGGCAATTCTGCAAAGCAGTGAACAGATCAGAAAAATGTCGGCGTCCGGCAAAATAAAAATTGTCGGGGCTTACGCCGACCTGGACAGCGGCAAAATCGAATTCTTCCAGCCGTAGTTAACCACAGACACAAAGACACAGAGAAAACTTTTTCAGGTAAAAATCAAAAACCGTCTTCAACCACGGAACACTCTGAAAAACACTGAAAATATTCCTCTGTCTCAACATCATCCAGCCCTTCATGATAAAAAAATGGATTTCTCTGTGTCTTTGTGTGGTTAAATCCGGTATTATTTTACTTCGCGGAGGACTTGGTATTTCTGCCGGCTTTTTCTTTGGGGCCGTCACTTTCTATCATGTCGGGGAATGCTGATTCTTCCGGTTCCTTGCCGCCGGCCACTTCCTCGGCGCCGACAAACAGCGGCGGAATATTGCGGAAAATACTGCTGGCCGCAGCTTCATTTTTCCTGGACTGGGTTGACGGGCTCAGTTCCCGCAGAAAGGTACTTTGAAAATCGTCCGGAACCGGAGGAGGAACCGGTCTCGGAGTGACCGTATTTGCATTGCTGATTATGTTCCGGTCAATCGCAAATGGATTGATATTGCCGCCGCGGCTGTTATAGAAAAGATGACTGCCAGGGAAAAAGTCAGGCTCGGTCGTCTGACGCTGCTGCTGCTGCTGGCTGCGGTAATCCCAGGCAAAAATATCGTCACTGTCCCAGGCTTTATCCGAAATGCTGGAATGCGTTTCGGCGCGGGATTTAGCTTTGATTAAATTCTGCATGTTGGATATTCCCAGCCCGCCGACAAAAATCAATCCCAGAAAAACAACCAGAATGGCAATCACGCAAACGCACATTTCAATGATTGCCTGGCCTTCCTGAGAATGTTTGATTTTATTCATACTTTTTTACTTCATTTACAGCAATTGTTTAAGGGGTGACTGCGGCGCTGCCGGTAGCAGGAAAATAGACTTGATTAGCTGGATATTGCAAATTGATATTCACATTTACGCCAAAAAGCGACGAAAATGTCCGCTTCATGGAATTAACCGTATCGGAATCCTGTTTTCTAAGGGTGTAGATGCTATTACCGGTTGAACCTTGAGCGCTGACCAGGTTGGCGGCCCCCAGAAAGTAGAATCCATTCCCTGTACTTGAGGTGGCGACGTTTCTCAACTTATTCTCTTCGCTGAAATCTGTCTTCAGCATAAGGGTTGTCAGACTGAGCGGATTCTGAAAAGCCTGATCCGGCTGGTCGGAATTGCCGACTATCTTGTCATCAGGAGTAAATGCCAGTTCGTCGCGGCTGACAGAGGCACTGAACAGGCGATGCCCATTGAATTCATCCGCCGCCGGATTGGTGTTTGCCGGATCGCCGTAATCCCATGCATAAATATTGGAGCCCTGTCCGCCTTGATTGACTGCTCTGGACGTCACTTCCGTCGCGGATTTATTGCCAAGCAGAGTCTGAATGTTGGTAATGCCAATACCGGCGACGAAAACCAGGCCAAGGAAAACCGCCATTATGGCGATAATACCGGCGCACATTTCAACGATGGCCTGTCCCTGCTGATATTTATTATTATTCATAAACAGTCTCCTTTATATTCTTCCCGGACCGGATCTGGGACCGGATGAGCCGCCAGGAGCATATCCTGTACCGCAGCGCTCCTGCTCATTGGTCCGTACTTTACCGCCTGAATCTAAAAGAATGTAAAGATTGGAACCGGGGAAATAATATCTTGAATAAGAAGGGTTGATTGTATCCGGGATTGTCGGATTACTTGGATCATAAGTGTACTTCGGATCGCTATTGGTAAAAATATATGCCTGCTGCAGCCACCCGGCCCCGGCGGGATTAGCAGGACTGTATTTGTATGCATCCGAGAAATAGGCGTTGTTTGCGACTGATCCAGGAACAAAATTATTATTGTAGCCAGTTTTGCGGAAAGACTCGGTGTTAAGCTGTTGGACAGCCGTTAGATATAACGCAGAACCGGCCGGAGCAGCGGGCATCGGGGGGTCTATTTCGTCCGCGTTTCTCAGCCAGATGATAAAAGCGCTTAACGGGTCGTCAGTGTTACGCAGTAAATTGATATTGTCGGAAAACATGGCGATCGGAAAAAGCGCAACATTAGAGAATGCGGGAAGAATGATTTGCGCGGCAGTAGGCTTTATTTTGCTGCCGGCAGGTTCAAGTTCGCCAAGCGTCCGGGCGATTACGCCTGCCGGGTAACCGTCTCCCGATGAATCATTACCCACCGGAACTTTATTGCTGACAACAGTATTGTTTATAGTCCGGATCGGGGACGGATTAGTAGAGCCTTGCAATGAGGCTTGCGCCTGAGAAGCTGTCGGCGCACTCATTTTTGATTCGAAAGTATTGACCAGATTAATGGTCTGACTGCATTCAGCATAAGCCACCGCGCCGTCATAACTTACTGATGGTTTAATGTCGCCGCTCAGATAGCCACCTTGCGATCTGTTCCAGTAACTGCCGATATAGTCCATCCGGGACGAATCCCAGCTGCTGTCATAAATAGACCACGTGATTTGCGGTAAAACCCCCGGCGTATTCTTGACCCAGTCCTGACCGGGGTTACCTAATGCTTTGCTTAAATAGTTGTCCCAGGAAGTAACCTTGGCAGCATCGTCATAATAAGAGCCGCTATCAGCCGTATCATCCTTGGCAAATGTTATTCCAAGGCTGTATATTTCACTCTGACCGGTAAAATTCGGATTGTCATACTGAATATTCTGCCACCACTTGCCGGACCAGTAGGAATCCGGCTGCTTGAGCAGAGAACGCAACGGCACGTAACACCACCACTTGTTTGATATCGCATTATAAAACACGCGATCCTTGAATGCGTAAGGCGTAACCCGTTCAATGCCGATGCGGACGTTTGGACGCACCGCAATCCCCTGATCCATTACCGACTTCAACATGCCGCGGTAATCATCCCACCATCCGGGGTAGCGGCCGTTGATCCCGCTCCGGTATGCGTTCCCGTAACGCAATTCCCCGGTCGGAGTGTTGATATCCAGATTATTATAGTAATTCTGGGTATCCACCTGCACTTGCTTGACAGCAGTGGTGGATGACTGTTTCTGATAATCATAAATGTTTACGCCGTTGTTCTTGGCCGCCTGCTGGGCGGCGCCGAACGCGATAACCGGGCCGACAAAAGCCATTCTAGTCTGCATTTGAGTAATGATTTTACAGGCGTCTGCCGCCTGTTCAGGCGGCAGCTTATCTTTTGAACTGGCAGGCACATAGCCCTGCAATTGATCACAAGCCTTAATCAGATTTAATTCCCCGATCAAGTTCAAGCTTTCTTTCTGCCACTGGGCAGCGGAAAGCGCGGCCGCCTGATCAGCCGTTTCAATCTTGACTTTGGAACGGATAACGTTTTGCAGGTCGAACAAAAACAGAATACCCAGCATCAGGATAACCATGATGATCACGGCTATCACCATTACCTGTCCTTTACTGTCTGAATTTATCTGTTTCATTAGCGGTCCAAATAATTTTGCGCATGATTGTACATATTGGACGTTCCAGCCGGAATATCCACGGTCTTAATATTATTGATAAACGCCGAAACCCCTGGATCCAGCAACGGCATATTGAGCACTCTGACAGTGGCGGTAATTGTCGGAGACATATTGTTTATTAAAGGAATATCCAATAATGCCGAATTCCCGGCTGCCTGACCGGTCCGCCAGTACGCGTAATCTATAGTGGTATCAGAATTGACCATGTAATTTTGAGCCCGGATGGCAAGCTTCCGCCGGTAATCGGTCACATCTGAACACTGATATTGCAGCGGTTCTTTATCTGAACCGGTATCCTGACCGGAGGCCGCTGTCGCTGCCACTCTGGCGGCATTTTCGACAATTGTATCGGCAAAACCGTACGCGCTGGCTTTCGCTGCATAAAAAGAGGAATATTCACAGACCATCTTCGCCATCGTCCATTGAAAAATCTGGAGCAGCGCAAACAATACCAGGCAAAGCAGCACCATGCAGACCATCGACTCTACGATTGTCGCTCCGCGCTGATTCATCATGCCTCCTGCCGTTAAATAAAAAACCTGCTATAATATATATTAACGTTTTATTGAGATAAATCAATGTATAGCTTTGCAGATAAAATAAACGAAACGGAAAAAAGTGGAAAGTGGCAACCGAGAAAAGCGAGAACCATGGGGCTTATGGGGCTTATGGGGCTTATGCGACAGAATCCAGTTC
>CAZYEM010000247.1:0-877 GCA_964646395.1 uncultured Bacteroides sp. | reverse complement strand
AGTATTCCCAGTATTCCCAGTATTCCCAGTATTCCCAGTATTCCCAGTATTCCCAGTATTCCCATCTGCTAAGGAAAGCGATTCCTGACACCATTATGGTTATTTTTGCCAAAGATTTTTAGATTTTTTAGCGATATAGTATTTTAAACAAACAGTTATTTATGATAAAAACCTAAATAATAAGGAATAATAATATGCAGAAAAGACAAGTCGCGGTGTTTACCGGCAAAGGCCAGGTCAAGATGATTACGGAGAAACTGGCTGACCTAAAAGAACATGAAGTCCAAATCAAGGTGCATGCCTCTCTGATCAGTCCCGGAACCGAAATGTCCAATGTCACTAATCTCCGCGCCACCCCTAACCCCAAAATGCCGGACACGGTTTTCGGTTATGCCAACGCCGGCGAGATCATCAAGGTTAAAGGCGATGTCAAAGGCTTGAAGGCCGGTATGCGGGTTGCCGCGATGGGCGGTCTTGGTGCGCATCATGCCAATTATGCCAATGTCCCGGTAAACATGGTAGTTCCGATCCCTGATAATGTCACTTACGAACAGGCGGTTTACGCCTGCCTCGGCGCCACTTCACTACAGGCCATCCGCCGGACAGTGCCGGAGCTCGGAGAATACGGCATCGTGCTGGGGCTGGGCATTGTCGGCAATCTGGCCGCGCAGCTCGCGCAACTCAGCGGCGCCAGAGTTATCGGCTGGGAAGGTTTTCCCGCCAGAATAAAAATGGCGAAAAAATGCGGCATCAGGAATTTCGCTAACTTCAAAACCCAGAATGCGGTTGAAGAAACTAAAAAATTCGCGGCCCCCTATGGCGCGGATTTCGCGATTTTCGCTTTCGGCGGCGAAGCCACTGCCGCGTTTGAATCCGT
>CAZYEM010000246.1:0-6236 GCA_964646395.1 uncultured Bacteroides sp. | reverse complement strand
TGCACTTAATTTTGTATATGTTTTTTTCATATTAAGGTTATTAAATTATGTTGTAAAAGTAAAAATAGTTTTGAAACTGTAATTTATTTTAACAAAAAACCCATCGGTAGCTATCCTACCGATGGGTTTGGTTTTCTTTTACACCAGCATCAGTTCCACTTCTGCTGTATTTGCTACATCTTTATTTAGTAAGATTAAGTATTTGCCAAGGGTATTGGCTGGGATTTCAATTTCTTCGCCGGGTAGTAATTCGGTTGGTGCTGTGGTTGGTGCTTCGTCAATTATGTTGCCGCCGTACCAGAATATAGATGCATCGGTGCCTACATTGCTTAACAATATAGTGTCGGTAGCTGCAAACTTCATCACCGGAGTTAGGGTAGCCAGGGGTGCAACTTGTTCGGAAAGTGGTTTTACACCTCCATTGGTATATTCTTTTAACCGTAATATGCTCTGATCGAAGTAAACACCTGCTTTTTCGGGATGTCCCCTGTATTCGCGGGCAATGGTGAGTGCATTGTAATGTATCTGATCTTTCATTATTTCCGAATTTACATCCCATACGGTGCGTTTGTCGTCGGTAGCTCCTTTGAGTTCTTCCTGCCTGTCGCGGGCTTTTACAAAATCAGCTCTTAATAAGGTAAATTCATCTAATAATGCTTGTCCGGTAATAGAAACATTATTCTGAGCAGCAGTAACAAACTGACTCATCAGTGTATAAGCAGTTGCTTTGGTTATTTTGCTGTATTGGGTTAACCCGAGTGGGAAAAACTCCTGATAACCGGCGGTTTCTTTATCGAGATTGACTCTTACAGCTGCTTCGCGTTTCGAAACGGTGGTTTTAAATGTTGCAACAACATTATCAACGGTGATGGTTTTGCCTTGTTGCTGTGCATAAGAACTGTTGGCATCGGCACGGTTGTCGCGTAGATTGGTATATGCAGCTTCGGTTGGTGCAATTATATCAACGAAAGGTGCTCCGTTTGCTACATTTTGCTTGAGGCGGTTGAGCGAATCGCCATAGAATTTCAGTTGTTTGTCGCGGCCTACTTCTATCCCTACAAGTGGTGACATAAAGAATTTTTCAAAGTTTATCATACGATTTAGTGTTATTTAGTAAAATGTTAAAATCACTTACAAAAGTATAAATTAAACCGACTTAAAATCATTTTTTTAGAAATATTTTTATTTTATTTGTTAATTTTTTAAGATTTTATTAAAACAGTTATCAAATGTGAATAGATATAAATGTTTTTTCAGAATTATTATCTGAAAGCAGCTAAGAATGAAATTCTTTTATGATTTTTACCCACCGTTACCGGATAAAAGAAAAAAACCTTACGGATAGGCAGTCTGTAAAGAAAGGTATGGACAAATACGCTTACGGATAGGCAGTCTGTAAAGCAAGGTATGGATAAATACGCTTACGGATAAGTAGTCTGTAAAGCAAGGTATGGAGAAATACACTTACGGATAGGTAGTCTGTAAAGCAAGGTATGGGCAAATACACTTACGAATAGGTAGTCTGTAAAGCAAGGTATGGGCAAATACGTTTTTGGAGGGTTAGTCTGTAACGCAAGGTATTTTAGCACACGATTTCCAGTTATCACATCCATTTCTTATTGGTCGATTCGGTGCAATATAGCAGATAGTTGTATAATTCCATGGCAGTCTGCTCTTGCAGGTATGGAATCCGTAATCTCATGCCTCCCGAAGTAAAAATACTGATGGAGGCGGTTTTTCTGCGTCTCTGGAAAATGGTTTGATTGTATTTTATAGTCTGTATTTTGAAGTTAAACATCATTGAATAATGCTGCCCTATACAGCCTTTCGAAATTTGCAAAAGCGCTGTATTTATTTTCAAATAACGCTTGGTGTAAGATACATAACTGAGAAATCCGCTTATAATAACCCATGCTCCAATTATTGCATAAGTTTGCCAATCGTAAAAAAATGCAATGAGTAAAGGAATTGCTACTATGCAAATCCGTATGATCCATAACCTCACAAAAAACATAGGATGCGATTTATGGGTGCTCCAATCGTTAGCTTGGGTTTGCGGAAATATTTCGTTTTGTATCGATTCCAGATGCATTTTATTGCAACCGGGAATAATTATTGCCTGTTTCTTATTCAAATCCTCATTGGAAGCCTGTATAATATGAACACTCACAAAATCCATTAATTTCCGCAAGGGATTGCTCGACCACGAAACAACCTGTATCTTCGAAAAAGGAATAAGAATGTCTTTCTTGTTTATCAATCCCGATTTTAAAATAAAAGCTCCGTCCTGTCGCGAAAACCTGAGGTCGAAATACCGGAGAATAACCAATAATATCGAAAAGGCAATTAACAACAACAGGGAAATAATAAGCATTATGGTAATAAAAACAGCACCCGAATTTTCGATAAATCCACCTGCCTGATCGGATGCCGAATCAACCGCATTTTTGAAAATATCCCTCATTTGCTGATAAATACCATTGATAAACAAATAGATTACTACCAGGCTTTTCAGATGATTTTCGCTAAATCCTACTTTTATCAAATCGGTGGTGTTTAATTGCAGTATTGTTCTTTTTTTAGGAATCGCACCCGGTTCTTCGGTTTCCATTTGTTCGTTTTTGTCGTTGGCAACTACCGATAAGGTTTCCTGAAGTGCATCGGCAGTTTCGCGGGTAAGTGAAATAAAACGGGCTTCCTTTTGCGACGAACCTGCAGTATCTATTTCGAGAGTAACTACCTTCAGAAATTGCTGCAATAGGTTTTGACGGGTGTTTATGGTTTGAATTTTGTCGAGTGGAATAATGATTTTTGCTTTCTTCAGATATCCTTTTTCAATTATAAGTTCATTGTTGCTGATGTAAAAATAAAAGTTCATAAAATAAAGAATCGTGTTGGCAGCAATAAGAATCAGAATAATACCAATAATAATATAGGCTGTAAAAAGCTTGCTGGTGTCCAATGAATTGTGCTTAAAAAGGAACAAAATAGCAACGGGCCATATCGCTTTTACTATATTCTTTAGCGTTACCGAAAAGAAAAGGATAAGCCCTTTAGGTGATTGACGTTGAGGAATGCTAAAGTCGATGTTATTCATAGTTGTTAACAGTTTTGCTCAGAAAATCTTTGAGTTGTTGTGCTTTTTCGGGGGTAATACCATGTATATAAAGGCCACTGTTATGACCACCGGCTGTAAATATCTTTAGTTTCGAAAGTCCCAGCATTCGGGCAATCATACTCTGGCGGATTTCGGTATGTTGAATTCGGTTAAACGGCACGGTTATAATCCTGCGATTAAGATAACCACTTCTGTAAACAATATCATGTTCGCGCAAAGCATAACCCTTAACAGGGAAACCCATGTTTATAATCACCAAACCAGTTATATAAATAATAACAATTAAGGCATAAAACACGATAAACCACCAGAAATTCAGCTTGGTTTCAAAAATAATTTCAGCCAGAAAAGGAAGACCGGGAAGCAGCAGAAAAAACAAGCTCCAGTTAATATACATTACTTTCCTGTATTGAGGCATCAATGGTTCAAAGCTAAGATTTTCAATGGTAGGGAGCTGATTAATATCTATTTCGTTATTGTTAAAAAGCATAATGGTTTTCTTAAAAATTATGATGGATAATGTCAGCAAATCTACAAAAAAATATAATTGAAACGAATCATATTTCTGTTTTATCTGTTAACTTTACAAATCATGAGAAATAAAATCAGACAACTATTATCTTTTATTGTATTATTGATTTTTGTATATCCTTTTATACAAAAAGAAATACATACGTTGGAGCATACTCATGATTTTCAATGCACCACACATACCGAACAACATTACCATACCGAACAGCACCATTGTCTGGTTTGCGAATACACTATTCTTTTAGGAGAAATAGCCAATGAATTTTCAGTTAATTCCCAGCCTGCAACTTACTCTGTTTATATTACTTCCTGTTTTATTGAAAGCAACTTTAATACCCAGGCATATTCTTATTTACTAAGAGGTCCTCCTGTTTTCTAAACTTTATTTTGTTTTTTTAATGATAGTAATATACGTTTCCTGTCATTTAAATGCTTATTATTTTTTAAATGATAAGCAAAATCTATTATAATAATATTTAATCAAAAAGGTTTAAAAAATGAAATCAATCAGATTATTGATTTTGCTTGTTGTATTTGTATATTCAACAGGCAATTCGCAAAACAGTATTAGTGGTAGAATCATCGATAATTCTACAAAAAAAACACTTCCGGGAGCAAGTATTTATATACCCGATTTAAAAGCAGGAAGTGTTTCCGATAATCAGGGACGATACACTATTACAAATTTACCTAAAGGCAAATTTCTGATAGAAATAAAATACATTGGATATGCAACTAAAATCGAAAAAATATCAGTTGAAGGAAATTTAAAACAGGATTTTGTATTATCCGAAACCTCAGCAGAACTAAATGAAGTGGTAATTACCGGTTTTTCCGGAACAGTTGAAAAAGCTGTAAATCCGGTACCATCACATATCATTGACAAAAATGAATTAAATTCATCTCAAGCCAATAATATTATTGATGCCCTTAGTAAACAACCCGGTGTTTCGCAAATTACAACGGGTGCAGCCATTTCAAAACCGGTAATACGGGGTCTGGGCTATAATCGTATGATAACTATGCATAATAATATAAGGCAAGAGGGGCAGCAATGGGGCGATGAACATGGCATTGAGATTGACGAATATTCTGTAGACAGAATAGAAATCATAAAAGGTCCCGGTAGTCTTGCATTTGGATCCGATGCAATGGCAGGTGTTATAAATCTGCTGGCTCCACGTCCCATAGAAGAAGGGAAAATAATTGGTAATTTATTAACCAATTACCAATCAAATAACCGTATGCTTGGTTTTTCGGCGATGAATGCCGGAAATATAAATGGTTATAGCTGGCTTGCTCAGATCAGTGGTAAGAAAGCCGGCGATTATTCCAATAAATATGATGGAAATGTATATAATTCGGGGTTTAATGAATTAGATGGAACTGTTTTTGCAGGAATTAACCGCAGATGGGGTTATTCTCATCTGCATATCAATATTTTTGAACAAAACCTCGGTTTGATTGAGGGAGAAAGGGATAGTATGGGTAATTTTATTAAACTGGTAAAAACAAGCGATACAACTATAGAGGAACAAATTACAGACAATGAGTTTTCATATACACTTGGAGTACCCAAGCAAAATATTGGTCATTATGGCATTTCGTCATGTAATAATTTTATTTTGGGTAAATCGGTTTTAAATTTTACGTTGGGTTGGCAACAAAACAAACGAAAAGAAATCACCTTTATAGAAGACAATAGCAATACTTTTCCGAAATACGAAGAGGAAGCAGGGCTGTATTTTTTGCTGAATACCTTTAATGCCGATATTAAGTATTTTGTTCCCGAATGGAGAAAATGGGAAAGTACTATAGGTTTTAATGGTTTATTTCAATTCAATAAGAATAAAGGATCAGAATTTCTGATACCGGAATTCAGCATGTATGATGCCGGAATATATGCAGTTACAAAAAAATCTTTCGGAAAACTATTTGTTTCGGGAGGAGTAAGATATAGCTATCGTTATATCAGTTCCGAAAAATTGATTTTAAATGCGGAGGGTGTTCCTGCAAATATAGCCGATACCAGCTCTGAAATCAAATTTAATGCATTTAACACCAGTTTTAACGCAATTAGCGGGAGTATTGGTGGTAGTTATAAGATAACACCTCAACTGATTGCAAAGTTGAATTTTTCAAGTGGTTTCAGAGCACCTAATATTGCCGAACTTGCATCCAATGGGGTACATGAGGGAACTTTCAGATACGAAATCGGCAATCCAGATTTAAGACCTGAAGTCAGCTATCAGATAGATGCTGGAATTGAGTATTCATCTCCTTATTTTACATGCGAACTATCTTTATTCAGTAATGCCATTGATAATTATATTTATTCACAAAAGCTTGCTGCAGTTAACGGAAACGATAGCCTTATCATGGCTGAGGATAATTTATATTCTGTCTTTCATTTTGTTCAGGGAAACGCTGTTTTAACAGGAGGCGAAATAAATCTCGATATACATCCGCATCCACTTGATTGGTTGCATATCGAAAATTCATTTTCGTATGTAAGAGGAATCCAGCTAAATCAGCCTGATAGTCTGAAATATCTGCCTTTGATGCCACATCCCCGATGGAACTCCGA
>CAZYEM010000245.1:0-6331 GCA_964646395.1 uncultured Bacteroides sp. | reverse complement strand
TTATGGAATTGAAAAACATAAAACGTGGACGTATTTCTGATTATGCAAAAAAATACAACTGCGAATATGTTGAAGGTAAAACACCTTGGGGAGTTAAATGTGATATCGCATTACCAAGTGCCACTCAAAATGAATTAAATGGCGAAGATGCTAAAATATTAATTGCTAACGGATGTATTTGTGTATCAGAAGGTGCTAATATGCCATCAACACCGGAAGCTGTTGAATATTTTATCGAAAAGAAGATACTTTATGGACCTGGAAAAGCTGCCAATGCAGGTGGTGTTGCAACTTCTGGTTTGGAAATGTCTCAAAATTCAATGCGATTGAGCTGGACAAGAGAAAGAGTAGATCAGGAATTGCATAATATTATGGTAAATATTCACAAAACCTGCGTTAAATTTGGTAAAGAAGCCGATGGTAACGTAAATTATGTAAAGGGTGCTAATATTGGTGGATTTGTAAAAATTGCCGATGCAATGATTGCTCAGGGTCTTGTATAAACTAAAATTGCATAATTTAATAAAAAAAAAGAGACGAAATCATTGATTTCGTCTCTTTTTTGATGTTTATGATAATATTATAAAAAGAACAGGTCAGAAATTATATCTGATAGAATGAAAAAAACAGTTACTATTTCTTCCATAATTTTTCCATTTCTTCCAACGTTTTTCCTTTGGTTTCAGGAACTAATTTCCATACAAACCAAGCTGCCAGCAATCCCATTATTCCATAAATCCAGTATGCAAATCCATGGTGAAAAATATTAGTTAATGAAGTGCTTTTATCCATCATCGGGAATGTCCACGATACAAGATAGTTGGAAATCCATTGTGCCGCAACTGCTACAGCCATAATACGACCACGAACCCTGTTTGGAAACATTTCTGAAAGTAATACCCAGGTAACAGGTCCCCAGCTCATTGCAAATGAAGCTACATAAGTAAGCATAAAAACCAAGGCAGCTATCCCTATGTTTTGAAAATAGAAGGTAAATCCCAAAGCCAGCATACTTATAGCCATTCCTAATGCACCAATTATCTGTAAGGGTTTTCTGCCATAACGGTCAACGGTAAAAATAGCAATAATAGTAAATGTGAGATTAATAAAACCGACAATAATGGTTTGTAATAAGGAAGCATCTGTATTGTTGCCCATATTTTTGAATATTTCAGGTGCATAATACAACACAACATTAATACCTACGAGTTGCTGAAAAACAGATAATAAAACACCAATAATTACAATAAAAACCCCATAGGAGAACAATTTAGAAGAACCAACTCCTTCAACAGTTTCTTTAATTTCGTTTAGAACCTGTTCGGCTATCTTTTTCCCGTTAATTTTAGTAAGTATGGCAATAGCTTTTTTCTCTTTATTTTGCATAACCAACCATCGCGGACTTTCAGGAACAAAAAATAAAAGAAAAAGAAAAATAACACCAGGAATAGTTTCTGAAAAGAACATCCAACGCCATCCATAAGTATGCAACCAGCTTTCGTTACCCAAACGGGAGATACTCCAATTAACAAAATAAACAACCAGCATTCCGAAAATAATGGCAAACTGATTCCACGAAACCAGATTTCCTCGTTTTGCGGCAGGTGCTATTTCTGCAATATATAAAGGCGAAAGCATTGATGCCAAACCTACTCCAACACCTCCAATAATACGATATATGATAAATGGTGTTAGAAATTCAGCTACATTATTACCTACTGGTGCAAGTAATAATTCAGGGAAGCCTGATCCTATGGCTGAAATTATAAGTAAAATAGCTGCTACTATCATACTATTTCGCCTTCCGAGTTTCAGTGCCATCCAACCACTTAACAGCCCTCCCAAAATACAACCTATTAATGCACTGGATACTGTAAAACCCAATAAAGAGTTTGCCATTATTTCATTTAAATTTCTAGGATCAATAAAATTTATTTTTAAAGAATTAACAGTTCCGGAAATTACAGCTGTATCATATCCGAAAAGTAAACCTCCGAGTGTGGCTACTAATGTTATACACCAGACATAAGCCATATTGGTTTTTTGATTTTCCATATATTTAAATGTATTGATTGATGAGTTGTTCGAATAATTCCTGTTTACCGCTTCTTATTTCAGGCTCACCATTTTCAATAGCATAAGCTCTTAAATCTTCAAGGGTTAACTTGCCTTTTTCAAATTCCAGTCCTTTACCAGAATCAAAACTTGCATAGCGTTCTTTTTTCCATTTTGTCAAATCTGAATTTGTAAGAATATCTGTTGCAATAATTAAAGCTCTTGCAAAAACATCCATAGCAGAAATATGTGCAATAAACAAATCTTCAGGGTCAGTGGAGTTTCTTCTTATTTTAGCATCAAAATTAATACCGCCATTGTTTAAACCACCGGCATTTATGATTACCATCATTGCTTCAATGGTTTCATAAATATTCAATACAAACTGATCGGTATCCCATCCATTCTGATAATCACCACGATTGGCATCAATGCTTCCCAATAATCCGGCATCGGCAGCACATTGCAGTTCATGTTGAAAAGTATGTCCGGCCAGAGTTGCATGATTTACTTCAATATTTAGTTTAAAATCATTTTCCAAACCAAAATAACGTAGAAACCCAATAACAGTTTCCGTATCAAAATCATATTGATGCTTAGTTGGTTCCATTGGTTTAGGCTCAATGAGGAAACTGCCTTTAAAACCTTGTTTGCGTGCATAATCACGTGCCATTGTGAGGAAACGTCCTAAATGTTCCTTTTCTCGCTTCATATCTGTATTTAACAATGACATATAACCTTCTCTACCGCCCCAGAACACGTAATTCTGACCTTCAAGAGCAATCGTTGCATCAATGGCATTTTTTACCTGAGTTCCGGCATAACTTAATGCATGAAAATCAGGATTAGTTGATGCACCGTTCATATACCTTGGATTGGAAAAAACATTAGCAGTTCCCCATAAAAGCTTGATACCCGATGCAGTCTGCTTTTCTTTAGCATAATTAACCATAGTCATAAGACGATTTTCAGATTCTGCAATGGTATCTGCTTCATCCACCAAATCAAAATCATGAAAACAGTAAAAAGGGACACCTAACTTACTGATATATTCAAAAGCAAAATCCATTTTAGCTTTAGCCTTGATAATCGGATCTTTAGTGTCAGACCATGGATAAATTTTAGTTCCCGGACCAAAAGGATCAGCTCCGGTTCCGCAGAAACTATGCCAGTAAGCTATTGCAAAACGAAGATATTCTTTCATCGATTTTCTGCCAATTACTTGATTTTCATTATACCATTTATAAGCTAATGGATTTTGAGAAGTTCTTCCTTCAAATTTAATTTTTCCTATTCCTTTAAAAAATTCAATGTCTCCTGTAAGATATTCCATATTATTATTGATTAATTGATTTCTGATTTTAAATTTTTTAATTGTAATTCCAGAGCAGTAATCCATTCTTCTAATGCATTTTTTGTTGCTTTCAACGTTTTTTTATCTGGTCTGGTAATACTTATTATTTTTAGATTTTTAAATGCTTCTTTTTCCGATCTGTATATTCCGCATCCTATTCCTGCACCAATAGCTGCTCCAGTTGCTCCATTTGTGTCATATAATTCTATAAAAGAGCCCGTTGCATTCGAAAGTGTTTGCCTGAATACCGGACATAGGAATAAATTTGCATTTCCGGCTTTAATTGTTCTGGTTTGAACTCCAGTATTGTTTAAAATTCGCATTCCATAAGCAAAAGAAAATGCAATTCCTTCAATGGCAGAACGTATTAATTCATTTTTACCATGAATATTGAAATTCAGATTTACCAGATTAGCATTTACTATCTTATTTCCCAGCATTCGTTCCGAACCATTTCCGAAAGGAATAAATATCAGTCCGTTAGAACCTACCGATGCTTCTTCTGCTTTCTGATTCAATTCATTATAGGTATAGTTTTCTCCAAACATTCTTTTTATCCAGGAATACAAAATTCCTGTTCCATTTATACACAACATTACTCCATATCGCGGATTGGTGGTAGTGTGATTAACATGTACAAACGTATTTATCCGTGAAGCTGGATCAAAAAGTATCTGATTATTAACTCCGTAAACCACTCCTGAAGTGCCAGCTGTAGCTGCAACTTCTCCAGGTTGAAGTACATTCAGTGATAAAGCGTTATTTGGCTGATCACCTGAACGGTAGGAAACTGGAATTCCTAAAGGGATTCCCAATATCTCTGATGCTTTCTTATTCACCTTTCCTTGAAATCCCATAATTGGCACAAGATCTGGAATCAAATCTTTTTCAATCCCATAGTAATCTAAAATCATTTCTGAAATTTCTTCTTTTTTGTAATTCCATAAAATACCTTCAGATAATCCTGTTGTGGTTGTTTTACATTCACCCGTAAGTTTCATTGCCAGATAATCGCCTGGAAGAAGCATCTTGTAAATTTTTTTATAAACCTCTGGCTCATTTTCTTTTACCCATTTTAGTTTGGAAACAGTGAAATTTCCAGGTGAATTCAATAATTCTTCAAGGCATTTTTCTTCACCTATTTCTTTAAAAGCTTTGTTGCCATAAGGAATGGCACGACTATCGCACCAAATGATGGCTGGACGAAGCACCTTGTGATTTTTATCGACCAAAACTAAACCATGCATCTGATATGAAATTCCTATAGCTTTGATTTCATTAACTTTAACATCTGGATTAGAAAGTATTATTTGTGTTACTTTTCCAATATACTCCCACCAGGTTTCAGGATCTTGCTCTGCCCAACCAATTTGAGGTACATTTATTATCATTTCTGTATTAGGATATTGTGCCATAGCAATACACTTTCCTGTTGCAGCTTCTATCAATGATGCTTTTATAGAAGAACTTCCAATATCGAAGCCAAGTAATGTCATTGTATATATGTTGGATATTAAATATTTTTTTGAACTGAACTTCTGAAAATTATATTTTCTTAGTTAATTTCTAATTTAAAATTATCATTTACATTAGTAAATTAAAGATTAATTATTTTTTACCTGAAAATATAATAATTCGGATTCCAATTATAATAATAATGAACCCCAAAAGTAATAAATAATCAGAAACCAAAGGCTAAATTGATTTAGGAAAGTATAATAATTATTAATTTTTATTGAATAATTGAGTCTAATTTTCAATAAATCAATTAATTATTATAAAGGAAAATATTATTATTTTCTTTTTGTTCTGTTTGCATATTTTTCTACTTTTACAAATTAAAAATTCAAACGAATTATATAACTAATCTTAAGTTATTAATAAAAAGGATATCGAATTTAATAATTCAAATTAATACTAGAATGCAACCTTCTTTAGTCATATTAGCTGCCGGATTGGGTAGCCGTTTCGGAGGAAATAAACAAATAGAGCAAATTGGTCCATCAGGCGAATGCATTATGGATTACTCTGTTTATGATGCTATTAAAGCTGGTTTTGCTAAGGTTGTTTTTGTTATTAATGAGAGCTTTAAAGATGATTTTATTAAAAGTTTCAATTCTGCCCGTTTCAATAATCTTATTAAGGTAGAATATGCATTTCAGGATATTAACAAATTGCCAACTGAATTCTTACTTCCAGAGAGCAGAATAAAGCCATGGGGTACTAATCATGCTTTACTGATGGCTCAGAAAATAGTAAAAGAGCCATTTGCATCAATTAATGCAGATGACTTTTATGGCAGACAAGCTTTTATGGGTGTAGCTAGTTTTCTTAAATCCAATTATCATAATGAAAATCAATATTGTGTGATGGGTTATGATATTTCAAAAACATTAGTTGATTCTGGAGGAACTTCCAGAGCAGAATGTATTATTGATAAAGATAATTATCTCAGTTTTATTGAAGAAAGAACAGAGGTTCAATATATTGATAATAGAATTATTGGTTTGGATTTAAATAAAGAACAAATTGAAATGGATAAAAACACAATTGTTTCTATGAATTTCTGGGGTTTTACTCCTGATTATTTTAAACATAGTAATCACTATTTCAAAGAGTTTCTGACAAAGAATATAAATAATCCCTCAGCAGAATTTCTGATTCCGGCAGTTGTAAATGATTTGATAAAGAAGAATGAAATAAAAGTAAAAGTATTAAATTCTCATTCAGAATGGTTCGGAGTAACCTATAAAAAGGATAAAGCTTTTGTTAGTGAGAAACTTATGAATTTGATTAATAAAGGGATATATCCAGTAAAATTGTGGTCATAGTAATAAATAAAAAAAATGTCAGTAAAAGTAGAAAGGTTCGGATTTATGCCTGATGGCAGAGAAGCAAAATTGATATTTCGGCTCAATTCCG
>CAZYEM010000244.1:0-6363 GCA_964646395.1 uncultured Bacteroides sp. | reverse complement strand
TGAGCTACAAGGCAAAGGAAAATAAAAGAAGCACTGTCGGAGTTCTTCCCCTTTAAGGAGAGGCGGAGGTGAGGTCGTTTGGTGGCGATGCACTCAGTAACCTATATACTTCGGCTCCGCTCAGTAAACGAAAACCAAAATTTGCAACAAAAAAAGCCGGAATATCAAACTCCGGCTTTTTTTTATATCATTTAAAAAGACCAACTATCCGTTCATCGAAACCAGAAACTCTTCATTGGTTTGTGTAAAACGCATTCTGTCCTTCAGGAATTCCATTGCTTCCAGCGGATTCATATCGGATAGGTGATTGCGTAAAACCCACAGACGTTGCAATACATCCTTGTCAAGGAGCAAATCGTCGCGGCGCGTACTTGACGATACAATATCAATTGCAGGGAAAATACGTTTATTGGATAATTTTCTGTCGAGTTGCAATTCCATATTACCAGTACCTTTAAATTCCTCAAAGATAACTTCATCCATTTTAGAACCTGTATCTATCAGTGCAGTAGCAATAATAGTTAAGGAACCCCCATTTTCAATATTTCGGGCTGCACCAAAAAAACGTTTTGGCTTTTGCAACGCATTGGCTTCAACTCCACCCGACAATACCTTGCCCGATGCCGGAGAAACCGTATTATATGCTCTTGCCAAACGGGTAATGGAGTCAAGTAAAATTACCACATCATGTCCGCATTCTGTAAGTCTTTTTGCTTTTTCCAACACGATATTTGCAATTTTCACATGACGTTCGGCTGGTTCGTCAAATGTAGAAGAAATAACTTCTGCATTTACACTGCGTTCCATATCGGTAACTTCTTCAGGACGTTCGTCGATAAGCAAAACAATCATGTATGCCTCCGGATGATTTGCAGCTATTGCATTGGCAACTTCTTTCAACAAAACAGTCTTTCCGGTTTTTGGCTGTGCAACTATCAATCCACGTTGCCCTTTACCAATAGGTGTAAACAAATCTATAATTCTTGTAGATAAGGTAGATTCCTTATGTCCGGTTAAGATAAATTTTTCCTGTGGAAATAATGGTTTTAGGTAATCGAATGGAATCCTGTCCCTTACATCTTCAGGTTTTCTTCCATTTATTAAATCAACCCTTATTAATGGGAAATATTTTTCTCCATCTTTTGGAGGTCTTATCGCACCTTTAACCGTATCGCCGGTTTTCAAACCAAAAAGCTTTATTTGCGACTGAGATACATAAATATCGTCGGGTGAGTTAAGGTAGTTATAATCCGATGAACGAAGGAAACCATAACCATCAGGCATCATTTCCAAAACACCTTCGCTAACAATGCTGGTTTCGAAATCGTTAATTTCTTCCTTTGGTTTTTCTTCCCTAACTCTCTCTTCTCTTGGTCTTTCCTCTCTTGGTTTTTCCTCTCTCTGTCTTTCTTCAAACCTGGCTTTAAAAATGGGTTCGGGTCTGGGAGTTAGCAATATTTTCTTTTCAGGAATTACTTCGCTGCTTTCCTTTGTAATTTCCTGCATCTGAGGCAAAGTGATTTCTATTTCAGGTTCAGGAATGCTATCCAGAATTTCATCTATTTTTATTTCATCAAATTTATACACCTCATCATCAACAAATTTCTTTTCAGATAAATCGCGTTGCTGTGCAGGGTTTTTTATAATTTTTTTATGATGACTTCTTTTTACCTGAACAGGAGCATTCTCTTCTTTTGGAGAAACATCAGCTGTAGTTATTTTTTCTTCAGTTGGTAATTCCTGTTTAATCTCTGCTTCTTTTGGAGGCATTTCCAGCTTAATGGGTTTTTCGATTTTAGGTCTGTCTTCTCTTTTTATTTCTTCCTTTTCCGAAGAAACTGAAATTTCAGCCTGGTTTTCCTTTATAATTGGTTTTGCTAACTGAACAACAGGTTTTATTGGTTGGGTTGCTGGTGGAGTTGCAGCTTTTGGCTGCTGAACAGCAGGATTTACCTGTTTTGGAGGTAATGGTTTTTTTGAAGTATCAGAACCTTTTACAACCCTTGCGCGTTTTGGTCGTGCCGATTTATTTTCCATTTTGCGTTCCAGTTCCAGCATTTCCTTACTTGGATTTGCCGCTTGATGATCCAGAATTTTATAAATCAAATCTTGTTTTACAAGTTTGTCATATTTTGGGATAAGTAATTCTTTGGCTATTTCTTTTAATTCGTTAACTAACTTTTCGTTAAGTTCAACAATGTCGTACATCATATGAATAAAGCTTGATTTTTAATATGTTATTTAGGTAAGTAAAATACTATTTTTGAATATTAATTATTTAAAATAAGTTTTTTAATTTATTTGCCCTGATTGGCTTAAAGTGAATGTTTTTTGAAAAATACTTGGTTTTAAGAATAAAAAACAAGGTTTTTGCAAAAATACACTTTTTTTGATTACAAATATAATATTTGAAAAAAAACATCGTAATTTGTTTTCTGAACGATGAGTTTTTACAAACAATCTTTATCTTTGCAAAAAAAAAGGAAATAAAATGTTACAACGTATTCAAACCGTATATTTAGTAATTGCATTTATAGCAATATCTTTACTATTTTCAAGATTACCCATTGCCGAATTTACATTGATAAATGTTGGCAATATTCCATTAAATGTTATTTCGTCCTATCAAAATCCTGATTTATCGCAGGATGTATATACCAATGTTAATGTGTTGCCATTAATTATTACGATTGGCATCTTATTGATATTAATAATTGCATCCATTATTTTATATGGAAATCGTCCGCTGCAATTAAAAATTACGATGTTTGCATTTCTATTAAATGTTGTTTTGATTATAGTTATGTTTTTTACAGCCGACAATATGCAAAAGCAACTAAATACACAGGCAAATTATAAGTTTGGTGTTATACTTCCATTGATATCACTGGTTTTGATAATATTGGCAAGCAAAGCAATCCGAAAAGACGAACGATTGGTTAAAGGATCCGACAGGCTTCGTTAATATTATTTTAAAAAATACATAAAATATTTGAACGTAAAGATTTTACAAATAATACTGTAAAGTTTTTGCGTTTTTTTAATCTTGTTTGTCTTAAAAAATCAGATTATTTAAATTTGTCATATCAAAAAGTTGAATTTGTTACTTGAATTCAGCAATTGAAGTTCAACGATGAAAAAGCATTTTTTAGAAGTCCTGTAATATAAGCAGAAACAAACTTACTCCTTTTTCTGTTATTATTTGTAACTTTGTATTTCAATAATATCAGCATTTTTTAATTTCGAAAAAGAATAAAATGAGCATAATTCATCATAAAAAATCTATTTTAATTGTCATGATTATAATGCTATGTAATTGTATTGCATTACTTACTGCTCAGGAAACAATAATTACAAAAAGCGGTATTACTGAAAACAAATGTATTAGCTATAATTTAGGCCTTTCATTTGACTATTCTGAAATTAAAAATATTGCTTTCGGTTCAGATAATATAAAGGCAAACGGTCCGAATGCTTTTTTGATTTCCAAACCTGAACTGATTGAATCAACACAACAAAATCCATTTACAGCCTTTTCTTATGTTCTCTTTTCCGAAAAGATTTTTAATGATGAAATTGACTTATTTTACAGTACTTCAACTGATAATATTACCTATACCGCATGGACATTATTAGAAAACGAGAGCTATGATGATAGTTGTATATATAGCCAAATGGCATTTCTTGACAAAACAGCCAAGTATTTAAAATACAAAATAGCTTTTAAATCATATCCTTCGTCAATATCGTTAAAAAAAATCAAGCTCTCATTTATAAATCCTGGAATTACAACTCCCGAAATGCAAACAATTATAGATGCAAAAGACAAAGGAATCAAAACCACAATGCCAAATGTAATTAAAAGAACCGAATGGGGTTGTGCCGATGGAGAAAATGCACCTTTGTGGGCTCCTCAATATACAATAGTTACCCATTTAGTAATTCATCATACTGCAGGAAGCAATAATATTAGCCAGGATTATGCTGCAACGGTAAGGAGCATCTGGTCGCAGCATACCTATACAAATAACTGGGGCGATATAGGTTACAATTTTTTAATTGATGCTTATGGCAAAGTATATGCGGGCAGAGCCGGAGGAAATAATGCGATTGGTGCACATTGTGGTTATAACGCCGGAACGATGGGCGTTTCTGTTATGGGAACCTATACATCCGAATTACCTTCGGATACTTCTATAGGTACCTTAAAGCAGATACTTGCCTGGAAATGTACTGATAGCAAAATAAATCCCTTAGGAAACGGATTTCATGCCTCTTCAGGAAAAAACCTTAATGTTATTTGTGGGCATAGGGATGTAAAATCTACCGAATGCCCCGGTAATGCTTTTTATGCTCAACTGTCAGACATCAGAGATGATGTGAATGAGCTTATTACAATAACATCATTAACACAAAATGATATTAATTGCTATCCAAATCCTTTCAGGGAAATATTGCAACTGGATATTAAACACATCAACTGGAAATATTTCACCATCGAAATATGCGACATTTATGGCAGGATAATTTATAATACAACAGTCAGTGGTTTTGAAAGTGGAATTAAACAATTGAATTTAGGCACATTAAGCAATGGCATTTATTATTTAAGAATAGTAACTCCCACTGATATTCTTTTTAAGACAAAAATTATCAAGTCAAGATAATTTGTATTTCAGTAGCTGTTTTTAAGAAAACAGAAAATTGACAGAAAGAATAATCTTACTGGATATTATTCCGGTTTGATAGATTAAAACCTGTACTTAATAGATTATTATTGATTTCAGACAACATAAATTTAATCTCAATTGTCTTTATTCAAAAGCATTACGCATGAAAATTTATTTTAAAAATATCTTCATTCTCATATTATTACTTGTGTTAAACCTTTCAATATTTTCACAGAAAAGTTTAATGAAAAAGATAATAAATTTACGATCGGAGTCATATATCTATACCCATAATACTTCTGATGGTGGTTGGATTACAGCTACATCAAGAAAATACTTTCATGCACATCAGGAGAAATCAGGTTTAATAGTAATTAAATACAATAAATGTAGTCAGATAGAATGGAGCAAGCAGTACAATTTCGACAATGATTATTTTACATTTTCAGATATTTGTATTGAAAACAATGGCAATATGATGATTTGCGGTTATAGTTGCTTTTATGATTCATGCAATCCTGTTATAATTTCTCTTGCTGCAAATGGCAATCTGATTTGGTATAAAAAACTAAGTTCATCTTTGGCTAAATATGTTTATTCCATTGGAAAAACTACAGATAACAATTACTTTATCTTTGGCATGATTGCAGATATTAATGGAGCAATGCCATGTAATTTTATTGTAAAATTTAATTCAGCAGCTAATGTTTTGTGGAGTTATAAATATTATGATAATCCGGTTTGGGGTGAAGCAGTTGCAGTGGAATCAAATCATATATTGGTAAGATCAGGAAATTTGATTTATAAAGTTAATGGAAACGGACAAGTTGTATGGGCAAAAAGATTTATCGGCTTACATTACTCCAGTAAACCATTGATAACAAGCAATTCTTACATATATACCAACTATCCGTCATCACCCAATGATACAAGTTGTCATATCTTCAACATCAATACATCAGGATTTTTGACTTTTACAGGCAGTGGGTTTAATGGAAAAAATCTGAGCAAAGCAAAAAAATTAAGCAACGGAAATCTTATATTTACAGGAACTTACAAAGACAATTCAGGTAATTCGTTTGTAAGTCTCATTGAAGCCACTCAAAATGGAGGAATTCTGAGTCAGAAAATAATTAATAACAGCAATGCAGGCACTATTGATAGAGGTTGTGATATTGTAATTCTGGCAGACAACTCTTTAGTGATTACTGCCAAAAACAACCAGAGCGGTGAAATTTTCATGATAAAAACAGATCAAAATCAGGAGGTATTATGTGGTGAAACAAACATAAATAGCATATTTACAGTCCCTGATCTCAATATTATTACTGAATTTAATTATCAATTCCCAATAAATGAAGGTTTTACAAGTGCAAATCTGGATATTGTGAATGTTAACCTGATTGATACTTCATTATGTTTTATTCCAGATACCATGAATTTAGATTTAGGAAATGATACTATACTTTGTGCTGGTTCGAAATTAAAATTAAAAAGCAATATTTCAGGAAATTACACATATCTATGGTCAACCGGTGAAACAAGTTCAGAAATAACGGTTTCATCAGCCGGAACATATTGGTTAAAAGTTATTGGTTGCGATACGGTTACCGATAGTATTAAAATTAATTATACAAAAGGTCTTTCCATTGATTACACTATTTATCCACTAAAAGTTGATTTGGGTGAACAT
>CAZYEM010000243.1:0-6394 GCA_964646395.1 uncultured Bacteroides sp. | reverse complement strand
TAAATCTTTTCCAATCATCAATATTAAAAGATTTATTCATTCATTTCGGGCAAATAATTCCAAAATCTCTTAGGCATAAACTGCATTTGAACTTTCAGGTTTTTTCTTTCCTTTATATTTATGGAATCAAAATAGTTTTTCCACAAAATCTGATAAGTTTCTTCCTTTTCTTCCAGTAAAGATGCGTTGATTTTTCCCGATGATTTGCTGTAATTTTGCTGTTCAAGTTTTATTTCCTGAACATTTTTTTTGTCGTAATACAATCCATAGTTTCTGAGTGTATCATAAATAACCCAGATCTGATCTTTAAAGCGATTTTTAAAATGTTTGCCAATCAATGGAATAACATCATAAACCGGCTGTATTGGTGAAAAGTAAATATTTGCAGATGTCCGCTGAAATCTTACAAACATAAACATCCGATGGGCTTCTCTAAGTACAGATTGTTGAATTTGTTTTATTTGCAAAACACATTCTTCACGATAATTAACAGAAACATCATATTGCTCCGAAAAAGCGAATTTCAAATATTTATAAATCCACATTTCAACACCATCCATTTCCGAAAGAAAAGCATGATATATCATTTCAGCTGATTTTTTACTTGATTTTGCTATTAATCCTTTCCATACCCGTTCTGCTTTTACAATATCAGTTTCTATTTCAATTGGGTTATCAAGTAATGAAACCTGATAATACTTTTTACTTAATATCATATCTGCATTGGTTTTCAATCTGAACGATTCAAATACCAATGTTAAAAAACCTTCAAATGTTTTATCGTATAAAAAAATTGTCATTTTTAAATTTAAGTCTTTTGATTTAGTATATTTTTAATTATTATAGTTTTAAATACTATTCAAACAGCAGTAATTGATATGGATTGTTCTTCATCAGCATTTTATGCTTTTCATTTATTATATTTCTTCTGATTATTGAGGGTAAAATATCTTTGTGTCCCTCAGTTAATTGGTTGCAGGTTATAAAATATTTAGCTCTTTTAAGTACAATTCCCATTTTTTTAAGATGGCCTTCATCCAGCTTGCCAAATCTACGGGAAGCAACGATTAGCTTAGCTGATTTTACACCTATCCCAGGAACTCTAAGTATCATTTCGTAATCTGCCTTATTAATGTCAATTGGGAAAATATGAGGATTACGTAAAGCATAACTCAATTTAGGATCCAGTTCCAGATCCAGATCTGGATTTTCGTCATTTACAATTTCTTCTACTTTAAATTCATAAAACCTTAGTAACCAATCAGCCTGATACAACCTGTTTTCTCTTATTAATGGTGGTTGTTTTAGTGCCGGAAGTCTTTTATCTGTTAAAGTAACTGGCACATAACCCGAATAGTAAACCCGTTTTAGTTTTTGATTATCATAAAGAGAAGAAGCGAGATTAAGAATAAGTTTATCGTTTTCGGGCGAGGCTCCTATTACTAATTGTGTGCTTTGACCGCCCGGTGAAAAAGCGGGTGCTTTTCTGAATTTTTTCTTTTCTTCTTTAGCATTGATAATATTATTCTTTATCAATCCCATAGGTTTATAAACGCTTGCAAAATCTTTTTCAGGTGCCAGTAATTTAAGGCTTGGCTCTGATGGTATTTCAATATTTACACTCATTCTGTCTGCATATAAACCTGCTTGTCTGATTAATTCAGGATCAGCTCCCGGAATAGCTTTTAAATGGATATAAGCATTAAACTTGTATTCTTCGCGAAGTTTCTTTGCAACTTTCATTAACCTTTCCATTGTAAAATCAGGATTTCTCATTACTCCTGAACTCAAAAACAAGCCTTCAATATAATTTCTTCTGTAAAAATTTATAGTTAAATCAGCAAGTTCATCCACTGTAAATGCTGTTCTTTCAATATCATTACTAACTCTGTTTACGCAATATGCACAATCGTAAATACAATGATTGGTTAGTAAAATCTTTAGTAGCGAAATGCATCTTCCATCTTCTGTAAAGCTATGGCAAATGCCTCCATAAACTGTATTTCCAATGCCATTGCCATTATTGCCTCGACTGCTTCCGCTCGATGAACATGAAACATCATATTTGGCTGCATTTGCTAAAATACTTAGTTTTTTTAAAACTTTTTCATTCATAAAAATAAAAAAAAGTAGGAATTGAAAAAATATTTGCTAATTTTGTACTGCAAATATACTAAAATAATTAGCATATTAGTATTTTTGTAAGAATTTTTATTTTACCGGACTTCTTTAAATTGCTTTTTCGTTGATGAACTTCAATTTTAAAAATACTCTTCCTGATATGTTGGGATTTTGGTTTTTTAAATTTTATTCATTTCAAAAAATCTAATTTCAGAATGCCTCGTAACTTCATTCATTAATTTATTATTATTTATATAAATACATGAAAATCAAATAATTTAAACAATGAAATACTTAGCTGAAAACATTAAATATTTGCGAAAGCAAAAACAATTAACGCAGGATGATCTGGCAATCAAGATAGGTGTCAAACGTTCGATGATTGGCTCTTATGAAGAATCTAGGGCAGTTCCCAAATTGTCACTTTTACAAGCAATGGCATTCTATTTTAATGTTAGTTTACACGATTTATTAGATTCGGATTTAAGCTTACCGCAACAAAATCAGAATAAATCAGAAACAGATATTAAAGCAAATCATTTGCGGATATTATCAACAGTCGTTGATAAAGATAACAATGAATTATTAACCGTTGTTCCCGAAAAAGCTGCAGCCGGATATTTAAACGGATATGCTGATGTTGAATTTGTTGAAAGTCTTACCGCTTTTTCATTGCCGTTGCCAGAAATTTCGCATGACCGAACCTATCGGATTTTCCAGATAAAAGGTGATAGTATGCAACCGGTTCCAAATGGTACTTATATTATTTGCAGGTATTTAGACAATTGGTATAATGTTAAGGACGGTAAAACCTATGTTGTTCTTACCAAGGACGAAGGTATTGTTTATAAACGCTTGTATAATAAGCTGGAAGAAACTAAAACACTGGAAATGATTTCAGATAATCCAATTTATACTCCTTTTAGTGTACATATAAGCGATGTAATGGAAATATGGCAAGCAATGGGATTTATTAGTTTTCAACTGCCTGATGCTGATGTTCCTTCACTTTTTAAGCTAAACAATTTGTATTCTGAGTTGAAGTCTGAAATAGAAAATATTAAAAAATCATTTACTAAGTAGTGATTCGTAAGATAATACATATTGATATGGATGCATTTTATGCTTCTGTTGAGCAAAGGGATAATCCCGGGTTGAGGGGAAAACCTGTTGCAGTTGGCTGGGATAAAGAAAGAAGTGTAGTTTGTACTGCAAGTTATGAAGCTAGGAAATTTGGTGTACGTTCAGCTTTACCTGCGGTTACAGCCCGTAAAAAATGCCCTGATTTAATATTTGTAAAACCCGATTTTGAGAAATACCATCTTGTTTCACAACAAATAAGAGCAATATTTGGAGAGTATACCGATTTAATAGAACCTCTTTCATTAGACGAAGCTTATCTTGATGTTACTGAGAATAAAAAACAAATGACATCGGCAACTCAAATTGCTAGGGAAATAAAAGATAAGATAAAAGAAGTTACCGGATTAACTGCTTCTGCTGGCGTTTCTTATAATAAGTTTCTGGCAAAAATTGCATCTGATTACCAAAAACCAGATGGATTATTTGTTATAAAACCTTCGGAAGCTCAATTGTTTATTGATAAACTGGAGGTTGAAAGATTCTTTGGTGTTGGGAAAGTTACTGCTCAGAAAATGCATAAATTAGGAATTATAACGGGTTTGGATTTAAAACAGTTATCATTAGCTGATATGACTAAGTATTTTGGTAAAAGTGGTAGCTATTACTATGGTATTGTCAGAGGTTTGGATAATAGAGAAGTTATTTCAGAAAGAGAACGGAAATCGCTGGGTTCCGAAAATACTTTTGATAAAGATCTTACTCAAAAATTTGAGGTTATTGCCGAACTTTACAGAATTGAAAAACATTTAATGGATATAATTCAGAGCCATAAGTGTTTTGGAAGAACATTAACATTAAAAGTTAAATATGCTGATTTTAAGCAAATAACCAGAAGTATTTCGTTAAACAATGAGATTAATGATTTCAATATTTTACATTTAGCTTGCCGAAAATTATTAAAGTCAATAGAATACAATAAAACCAATAAGAAAATAAGATTATTGGGTTTAAGTGTTTCCAATTTTGATGGATTAAGTAATATAAGCAAACAAATATTATTGAAATTAGAATGAAAAATAGTATTTTTACAAAAAATTAGAATTAAAAATATTTAGTTTATATATTATGAGAGCAATAAAGATTATTGGAGTATTTGTTTTGGTACTGATCGGATTATTTTTATTAATTGCAATTTTTCTATCTGATAATGTGCGTATAAGAGAAACTATAGAAATAGAAGCACCTGTAGCTAGTGTTTTTACTAACGTTAACAATTTCAATAATTGGCAAAAATGGTCTCCATTTCAGGAAAAAGATCCTGAAATGATAATAACTTATGAAGGACCGGCTGAAGGAGTTGGCGCTGGCATGAAATGGATTAGTTCAGAAGGAAACGGATCTTTAAAACATACAGAGATTGTTCCGAATATTAGTATCAGATCTGATTTGAATTTTGAGGATATGAGAATGTCTCAACTATTATTTGAATTTGAAAATTCGATGCAACGAACAATTGTTGCATGGAGCATTGATATTAAAGATCTTTCATATCCAATGGGCCGATGGATGGGTTTGTTTATGAGGGGCAGAATGCGGGATGATTTTAAACAAGGGTTAAGTAATTTAAAATCAATTTGCGAAACAGGAATGCTGGTTGATGTAATAAAATGGCGTACTTCGGAAGTTATTGAAAAGAATGTGGCTCCGGTTTTAGCATTGTCAATAAAAGATTCATGTACTATTGATGGTTTTTCTGATAAATTTAAAGAAATATTTACTTCGATTAGCGAGCATATACAAAAGATGAAGGTAGAACGGAATGGATCACCATTTTGTGTTTATTATACATGGAATCCCGAAGGAGTTACTGTATTTGAAGCTGGTATTCCAATCAGCAGAAAGGTGGATGGAAAAGGCAGGATTGTATTGAGCGAATTGTCAGGAGGAAAAGCATTGATGGTTTCTCAGTTCGGACCTTATGAATCTACCGGTGATGCCCATAATGCAATAGATAAATACATGAAGGACAATAATAAAGTATGTATTGGTGCACCGTGGGAAGTTTATGTAACAGAGCCAGATAAAGAACCCGATACAGCTAAATGGGAAACGCAGATTTATTATCCGATTGAATAGGGAAAATATGTAGTTGCTTTTTTCTGATTAAAGGATTAAATTTCTGACGATTATCCTTACTTTGGTAGCATTAATTCTGTGTCCACAACTTTTAATGCAAAATAAGGGTATTTGCTATCCTTTCGTTTTAAATAAATAACGAATGGTTTGTTAAAAATAAGTTTTTTTGGCTTACAAGGTGCTTCTGCTGGAAATAATGCCAAACTTTCCACTACCGCACCATATTCATCTAAGATAAATGCAGTTCTTTGGTATGCTGAGTCAATAGTATAATTAAGATTATTGCATATAAAATGTTGATTTACCATACTTTCATAATTTGTTTCTAAATTGAAATTAATTATCGGAATTTTCAGAATATCTTTAGTTTTTATTTCATATTTCCATCGGTTTAATCTTGTTTTCTTTTCTTTTTTACCGATGTCAATCAATTTGTTTGTTTCATTTAGCAAGTCATAAAAACAGTGCTTTGGTAAAAATCCTTTTATTAAAAAAATTTCGTGTTCAATAAAGATTGGTTTTAGCTTTAAAATAAAATGGTTATCGTCTTTATAATAAAGGATTTCTATTTGCTGATTCAATTCAAATTCATAACTTTTTATTCCAAATGCTTTTACTCTGATATTATTAAAGACTACTCCTTCATTAATTGTATGAAATGGCATCAGAAATGGAAGAGATTTTTTATAAAATGCTTTAATAAATATCCGCCCATCTTGAATAATTGCCTCTGCTTGATATTCGTTATTATGTAGTGAACCTTTGTATGAATTTGATTTATTTAATAGTTTAAAATCATTGCTGCAACTACTATCTATGATTAATGGTGATTTTAAAACTTTATTTAACTTGTCCCAGGCAAATACTAAAGATGAAGCATAAATAACATTTTTTGAATTTGATACATCGTTTTCTAATGTAATAACAAAATCTGTATTTTTAAGGTTTCTTAAATTAGTTACTCTTGGAAATATTCTTTTATCATTTTTTTCTTTTATGAGAGTTAAATTAATACTCTGTTCGGGTTCTGTTTCTTCTGAAAAAACATTGTCAA
>CAZYEM010000242.1:0-6418 GCA_964646395.1 uncultured Bacteroides sp. | reverse complement strand
TCGATTTCACATAAATCAATTCTGATAATTGATTATGAGCTATTTCTTTATCAGAGAAAAAGTCGGGGATAACACCGATTACTTTTCCTCCATGGGTTAAAACTTCGTCGGCAATTATACCCATCAATCCTACCTTTGCACCACCATACACCAAAGTGATACCTTCTTTTATAAATAGTTGCCCCAGTTTTTTGGCAGCTTCGCTATAAATATTGTTTTCGCCGGTACTCGAACCACAAAAAACACAGATAGATTTTATTTCATTCATTTATTACCAATTGTTATAATGTACTCTTTCTATATTAAAACGTTCGGGTTTGGCTTTTTGTTCGTCAGGATAGCCGATTGCAATGATAGAAAGTGGCTGAATATGCTCAGGCAGTTGGAATAATTGTTTTATTGACAGAACTCTTTCTTCGCGTGGATAAACGCCAAGCCAGACAGATCCCAGACCCATTGCATGTGCCGAAAGCAATATATTCTGAGTAGCAGCCGAACAATCCTGAACCCAGTAGCCCGGGGTTTTCTCAATATTTTCATCAGCCAGAACCACTATTGCCAATGGAGCATCTTTAAGCATAGCAGCATAAGGATGCGATTGCATAATCTTATCGAGCATCATTCTGTCAGTAACTGCAATAAAATGCCAGGGTTGTTCATTTCGGGCCGAAGGAGCATACATGGCAGCCTCCAGCAATTTATCAATCTGTTCTTTATCAACAGCCTGTTTTGAATATTTTCTGATACTACGGCGGGTAGTAATGATTTTCTGTAAATTTATCATTTGTTCAAAAATTTTTACAAAGATAAAAATAAAGAGGTTCTGTTTCTGATGTAATTCAAACAGACCAATTTGTTTTATAACTCACATTTTTGAAAAATTAAAACAAATTACTTATAGCATAAAGCGGAATAATTTGAATTTCATTTATTTTTGAAAAATTCTCCAAAGAAATGCGTATTCCTTTATTGCGTTTTTTTTCTTTCAAAAACAGATACATACTTTGCATACTTCCTTTGCCTGATGATTTTACTTCTATTGGAATTATTTCATTTTGGTTTTGAATTACAAAATCAATTTCAGCATTACTGTTTGAAATTTCTCTGTGCCAGTAATATAGGTTTTCCTGATGATAAGGTTCTGTGTATTTCATAAGTTCTAAACCCACAAATTGCTCAGCAATTGAACCTTTATTAATACTGTTGAAATCTGATTCCAATATAATCTGTGTCAGATTGAGATTGCAAATTCTTTGATACAAACCTGTGTCAAAAATAAAATATTTTCGCTTTTTAGGGTTACTTTCTGCTCCTAAAGGAATTCCATTTGATGATGAATGTGTTACAGGTATTATCAAACCAGACATAATCAACAGCTCAACCGCTTCTTTTATCTGTGTTTGATTAGCTTCAATATTAGCATTTTTATAAACATACTTTCCTCCTGTTTGAAGTGCAATAGATTCAAGAACATTAAGAATACGAGTGGATGGAACTCTTTTTTTGTATTTTGAAAAGTCAGCTTTTAGTGAAATTAATAAATCATCCAGAATATATTGTATATCGTTTATACTGTGATTCTGAACATATTTTGAAACTACTTCGGGCATACCGCCAATCATAATATATTTTTTAAAATAATCTATTAGTTTTTGATGAAATAGCTCTGGTAATGGATTATTTGAATCAGCTTTTCTTTTCAGGTTAATTAAAGATGTTTCGTTTATAGCCATTAAAAATTCATCAAATGAAAATGGGTACATAAAAACCGATCGAACCCGACCAACACCATAAGATGGCAATTCCTCCAAGGCGAATTCAAGTAATGAACCTGCTGCAATCAGATGCAAATCAGGCTTTTTCTCATAGAAATATCGCAACGAGGTGATAGCAGGAATACTTAATTGAATTTCGTCAAAAAACAAAAGTGTTTTTCCAGATATAATGGGTATTCCATAATAAACCGATAGACTTTCACATAAGTATTCTGGAGAAACACTTCTTTTGAACAACTCGTTAATTTCGGGCTTCTCTTCAAAATTAATTTCAATAAAATATTCAAAACTATTAGCCAAATTTCTTACAGCTGAAGATTTTCCAACCTGTCTGGCTCCTCTTAATATTAATGGTTTTCTCTCTTTATTCCTTTTCTATTCGATTAATATATTGTCTATATGTCGTTTATGGAATTCATTTGAATTTTTCACAGGCATAAAATAATATTTATTTGAATTTTACACAGGCAAAAATATACAATTATTTGAATTTTGCACAGGCGAAAGAAAATTATTATTGCCAAAATGAATAATTTGTCTATTAAAAAGTATGTGATTTTTTTTAACACCATGTAAATTATTGATAGTTATCCAATTTCTTAAAATACAGAAATTAATAGATCTAAAATCTGTAAGAATTTTTTATAGATGTTTACAAGATTTTATTTTTATTTAATTTATGTAAAGCCATCTTATTCAAATAAATAAATTCTGATAATTGATTGTGAGCTGTTTTTCTTCATTGGAAAGTACTATTTTTACTGAACGTTTCTTATGTTCAGTTGTAAACATCATATAATTTAATAAAAATAACATGAAGACTACAAGAATAATTACTGTTTTATTTCTTTTGCTTGGTTTTAATTTCCTGCAAATCAATGCCCAAAAACCGGAAAAAGTATATTCAATTGTTAAACAGATACAATCTTTCGATTGGTATCGAACACAGGCTAAACTTTGGAAACAGGAAATTGCAAAAGACACAACCAATGAAAAAGCATGGGTTAACTATTATGCAGCCAACCGCATGGCCCGCATGACCGATGCTGAATCGTGGAACAAAGAAAAAGGCGATTACTTTCTCGATTTAAGTGCAATTATAAGCAAAGCTGAAATTGCAATTCCTAATACCTTTGAATTTTACCATATAAATATATGGGATAAAGGGGTTTATGATAAAGTTCAGATAGACTACCTGTTTAAGGCACAAAATATGTATCCCGACAGAATGGAGTTGATCAGTAATTATGTGAATTATTACGAACTAAACCGCGACAAGGAAAATATGAAGAAATACTGTATCAGATGGTTCAATAGTAACGATTTTTCATCGGGAATCCTTGCCTATAACTATAATATGCTCAATACGTTGGAAGATAATGCCATTATCTTTACCAATGGCGATAACGATACCTATCCGCTCTGGTTGCTTCAATATGCAAAAGGGATAAAAAAGGACGTAAGTGTTTTCAATGTGAGTTTGCTACAGATAGAAAGTTATAGAGATAAATTGTTTACAGAAAATAAAATCCCTGTTTTCGAAACCGAAAAGTTTTGGAAAACCTATAAAAAAGAAATGGATTATCCGCAGGCAATCATCCGGCATATAATTAAAAACACCAATCGTCCGGTTTATATGGCTTGTACAATGAGTGATATGTATTATAAGGAATATGAAAAAGATTTATATCTTACAGGTCTGGCATTCAAATATAGTGAAACGGATGTTGATAATATGGCAATCATCAGAAAGAATTATGAAAAAATATTCATGCTTGATTATTTAAAGATTAATTTTACCAATGATTTGTCAGAGTCGGTAGTGGCTCAGATTAATATGTGCTATCTTCCTGCAATGTTCAAGCTTTATGAACATTACAGTTTGTCGGGTGAAAATGAAAAGAAAACGGAGGTTAAAAAGCTGGCAATTAATATTGCAAATGTAGCAGGCAAAGAAAATGAAGTAGCTCCCTGGTTTGAAAATAAATAAAACGGATGCAGATTTTCAGGAAAAACTACAAAAGAAACAGCGAGGCTGAACTGATGCAGTTCATCAAAAGTGGAAATAAATCCGCTTTTGATGAATTGTATAACAGGTTTTCGCAAAAGATGCTTATGTTTTTCAATAAGATGCTTGCTAATGACCATGATAAAGCTCAGGATTTTACTCACGATCTCTTTATGAAGATTATCGAAAACCCTAATCAATATGATGTAAACCGCAGTTTCGATACCTGGATTTTTTCTCTTGCTTATAATATGTGCAAAAACGAATATAAAAAACTCAAAATCCGTCAGCAACATAGTATTGCAGAACAAAAAACTTCCGATATATCTGTTTTTATTAGCGAAACCATTGATAAAGAACTTTATCGTAAACAGCTTCAGATGCATCTGGATCAACTGGACGAAGAGCATAAAACCATTATTATACTTCGCTTTGAAGAAGAACTTTCGGTAAAGGAAATTGCTCAGATTGTTAATTGCCCCGAAGGAACTGTAAAATCAAGAATATTTTATACTTTGCAGGCATTGTCTGCTAAATTAGCTGTTTTCAATCCATTAAATAATTAATTGTCATGCAAAAAGATATATTTCAACTCATACCCGATTTTGACCAGTTACTGGAAAATAAAACTTTCGACGAATTAAGCATTTCCGAAAAAGCAGCAGTAATGCAATGTATTACACCCGAAGAATACGAGCAATACCGAAATGCTTTTGTTATGCTTAAAACCGAAATAAAGCAAAAGCATCGCATTAAACCTGACGATAATTTAAGACATTTGTTATTAACTGCTTTCGACAACAAATACAGTTATAAAACGGATAGTTATTTTAAACGCATTGTTACGTATAAACTTCCTGTTTATCAGGTTGGAATTGCCGCAGCTTTAATTATTGCTTTTGTTTGGTTTTTTAATAGCCCAGCCGAAAAGATTAACTATGTAAATACCTGCGATACAGTTTATGTAGAAAAACCGGTTTATACCGAAATAATAAAGATGCAGGAAGTCGTTAACGAAGTTAAACCAGTTAAAAAAACAACTGAAAAGCCAGTTGTTAAGAAGAAAATTCCAGTCGAAAAGCCTAATTATTATAAAGAAAATCTGGCTTACAATGTTCTTTCCAAAATGCAAAAGGTCAATAATATGAAAAGAGGGAAAAACATAGGCAAAGATTCAGTTCTATTAGCCTGGATTACTCCGGTTTATTAGATTACATAGTAGCTGTAAAATTTTGTTATTTCAGCATAAATCTATTTAGAGAGCATCAATCAGTTTTTCCTTAGCATAAGCCATTGCTTCATTAAAGAAGTTTTCGTCAATCATACCAGCCGGAGCCTTAAGCTCAAATATTCTGCGTGGAATAGTAAGTTTTTCAAAAGCAAAACCTTCTCTGACTTTAAAACGGTATTTTTCCTTAAGAATTTCCCTGCCTTTACTCATTAATTCCTCTGGCGACATCTCAACTCCTACGGAATGCAATGCTTTTGAAATCAACTCAGTATTGTATATTCCACGGGCAAAGAAACATATTGAAATTGAGGAAAGTATCTGTCTCAGACTTTCTTCCTTAATTAATTTATCCACAACTTCTTTTGCTGTAGGTGTTGAATTAATCATTTCATTCTGGTCGATAGAATATCCGGCATTATCTAAATGACTGTGACGGGCACCAATGGTAAATCCCAAATAACCTACAACTCCGGTATGATAACCAGGCATTTCATTTTTCCCGAAAGTCATTGAATAATCAAGACCTCCATATTTTCGGGCTGCAAAATCTGCTCCTTTTGCAAGGGCTTTATAAAAATCGGTTGGTTGCGAAATAATTCGATCAACGGCATCCATATATCCTTTCAGATTACCAAATTCAAATACCACACCATCTGTATCTTCTGTTGAAATTAGTTTCTTTTGCATGGCTTCGGTTGCCCACGAAAGTACAACTCCGGCCGACATGGCATCAAGGCAGTATTTCTCAACCAGATCAATAAGCTTCAGCATTTCTTCGGTATTGCTTAAGCCCACCATACTTCCCAGCGCATAGATTAATTCATAATCATAACCAACCATGGTGGTTTTGTAGAAATAGGGTTCATCTTCGTAAGGTTCGCGTAATACCGCCAGATGGATACAGCCTGTGGGACAATGCGAACAGGCTACTCGTCGGCCCAGAAAGTTTTCTGCTATATGTTCGCCTGATATTTCTTCGGAATTTGCAAATGTTGCTGATTGCAAATTATTGGTAGGCAATGCTCCCAACAAATTCAATGCTTTGATATTTCCTGCAGTTCCCAGGTCGTGATATTTTTTCATAACAGGAGAGTCAACCGCTTTGTCGTATATCTCCTTATAGGTTTTTATATACTCTTTTTTGTTGGCAATCTCAATGTTTCTTTTTCCTGAAACCATTAAGCCTTTAAGCATTTTGCTTCCAAAAACTGCTCCTAAACCCATTCGTCCGAAATGGCGGTAAGTTTCGGTAACTACTGCTGCATAAGTTACCATTTTTTCACCGGCAAGCCCAATACGCATAATGGTCCGCATCCCTGGATCTTTTTCGTTGGCACGGATAACATCACCAACCGTAAATGCACTTTTCATTCCCCAAAGGGTATTGGCATTGCGAAATTCAAC
>CAZYEM010000241.1:0-6449 GCA_964646395.1 uncultured Bacteroides sp. | reverse complement strand
TTAATTACTTTCAGACCATTTAGCGGAACTATTGGAGATTGGAATGGTATCTATTTTGATCCGAGAAGTAACTGGGCTGGTGCAACAAGTAATCTTACCTATTGTAATATTGAAAAAGGAAGTGCATATAATGTTTATACCGAGAGTACTGCTCAACCAACTATTAATCATTGTAAATTTTCATTATCAAATGGCAATGGACTGGTAATTTCTAATTCTAATCTGAATATCAGAAATTCCAGTTTTACTAATAATGCTACAAACGGTATTTACTTTGATGGAACAGGAACGGCAACTCTTGGAAATGCTGATACATTAACCTGCAATTTATACAATAACGGCACTTATGCTGTATATAACAATTCAACTGCTGATATTAATGCCAGATATAACTATTGGGGAACAAGCGACTCTGCAATGATTACACTTAAGATTTATGATAAAGGGGATAATCCAGCTAAAGGCAGGGTTTATTTTTCACCTTTTGCACAGTTGCCTTCCTTATTTACCACAAATACAATTATGAACGGAACTATCAAGTATGCCAATACAGGAGCAAATCCAATTAAAAATGCAACTATGGTTATTAAGAATTTTATGGATACAGTAATTGCAACCACTACTTCAAATACTTCGGGAGTTTATGCTTTCTCTGCTTTCCCATCTGGTAATTACAAAATGACAGTTACACCAACTGCTCCATGGGGTGGAGTAAACTCTACCGATGCATTGCTAATACTTAATCATTTTGCACAAATATCTAATTTGACAGGAATTAACCAGGCTGCAGCAGATGTAAACAACAGCCATACCATTAATGGAACCGATGCACTTTTTGTAATGAAAAGATATTCGGGATTGATTACAGCTTTCCCTTCAGGTGATTATTTATATCATACCGATACATTAATAGTTAATGGAAATACGATTACAAACAATTTAAAGATGATTTGCTATGGAGATGTAAATGCTTCAAATACTCCTGCAAAAAAGGCTTCTTCTTCTATCGGAATAATTCATGAAGGTTTAATTACAGCTGATTCTGATATTGAATTTGATTTTCCTGTAAGATTAAAATCAGGGATGCAGTTGGGTGCTATTTCTTTTGGCTTATATTATCCTACTCAATATCTGGAAATTATCGGAGCCAGACTTGTCAATAATGTTAGTGGATTCTCATGGACTGCAAATGCAGGTTTGTTTAAAATGGCATGGTGCGATATCAATCCATTAAGTATTAATGATGATGGCATTGTTATTGTTTTGCGAATGAAAACAAAGAATCTGTCAACTTTAAATAATGAAATTGCGATGGATATTACTTCCGATTGTGAATTTGCTGATCCTTATGCAATTCCTAATGATTTGGAAGTAGTTTCCATTCCAAAAATTACGAGCACATTACTTGCAATCAATGAAAATCAAAATATTAATAATCTAAATGTGTATCCAAATCCGGTAAAAGGAAAGTCAGTAATCTCGTTTACAATTAACAAACCAGGAAATATTAATATCTCTTTGGTTGACATGGTTGGACGTCGTATAAGTGAGATAGCTGATAACAATTTCACAGCAGGAACACATAAGGTTGAATTAATTTCTTCGGGACTGAAACCCGGAATCTATTTCTTAAAATTCACAAACACAAGTAATGGACAAATAAATTCAGAAATAATTAAGTTAGTAGTATCTTACTAAAAAAACGTAGCGATATGAAAACAATAATATTAAAATTACTACCATTACTGCTTGTGATGGTGGTCTTTGGGACTGCAAGGTCTCAGACCATCACCACAACAGCGGGGTCTGTTACCATGTGCCCCGGTGAAATACAAGTTCCAGTTAATGTTACGGAATGTAACGGTGTTGGTGCTATTTCACTTATGTTATACTTCGATACAACCAGACTTAGTTATCTGGGTTATCAGAATCTGAATGCACAGCTTACAAATGGTTTTTTGATTATTAATGCTTCAGGAAACAAAATTATAATAAGTTGGGCTAATACTACGGCAGCTAATCTGGGAAACAGCACACTGCTGCAACTTAGATTTAATGCTGTTACAAGCACAACAAATCTAAGCTGGGATACTCAGACTCAGGGGAACTGCGAATATACCGATGTAAGCGGAAATGTTAAGGCTGCAACATACACCAATGGAACGGTAACAATTAATCAAATTCCAGCAGTAAACTCACATCCAGTTGACAAAACCATATTATTGGGTCAAAATACAAGTTTTAGTGTGGGAGCTGCTGGAAGCGGACTTACTTATATATGGCAACTAAGTACAAACGGTGGTGGCAGCTGGGCTGATATGACAAATAATTCAACTTACACTGGTGTTGCAACTGCAACACTTAGCATAACAAATGCTCAGTTAGCTTTAAGCGGATATAAGTTTAAGTGCAAGATTACGGGAACTTGTACACCTGTTGTTTATTCGAATGAAGCAACTTTAACTGTAATTAATCCCATAACAACTACATTGCCAACAGCCAGCTTTTGTCCAGGGAATATTGTTGTACCAATTACGGTTACTAATTTTACTGGAGTTGCTGCTCTTTCACTTACTTTTTCTTACAATTCTGCTACATTAAACTATACAGGATACCAATCATTAAATCCTGCATTTACAAACAATTTTATTGTAAATGCGATAGGCAGCAAGATTTTTTTAACATGGTCGTCGGCAACACCTATAAGTTTTGCTAACGGTACACTTATTGAACTTCTTTTTACAGCATCTTCGGGAACAAGTAATCTTACCTGGGATGTAAATACGGATGGAAGTTGCGAATATTCAAACTTAAGTGGTTCAATTATTACACCTGTTTTTGTTAATGGAAGTGAAAACATTTATACGATTCCTTCCGTTACAGCTCATCCTGTTAATAAGATTATTGCAAAAGGGCAAAATACTTCTTTTTCAATATCTTCTTCGGGAACAGGGCTTTCGCATATCTGGCAAGTAAGCACAAATAATGGAGTAAGCTATACTGATTTAACCAATACAAGTATATATTCAAATGTAACAGGTACAACGCTCTATATAACGAATGCACAGCTTACAATGAACAATTATAAGTATCGCTGCAAAGTAAGCGGAACATGTTTGCCTGTAGTTTATTCCAATCCTGCAGTACTAACAGTGTTACCAAACATCATTACAACCTGCGGTTCATTAACTGCTTGTCCCGGACAGATAATAATCCCTGTAAATGTTACTGATTTTATTGGAGTTGCCTCCTTCTCACATGTTATTAATTACAATCCTGCTGTGCTTACCTATACTGGTTTTCAGAATTTAAATACAGCTCTTTCTTCTGGCAATTTTATTGCTAACGCATCAAATGGGAAAGTTTTTCTTTCATGGTCAAATATTACAGAAGCTAGTATCGCAAACGGTGGCTTACTACTGGAACTAAAATTTACAGCAGTACCGGGAAGCAGTTCACTTAACTATGATACACAAACTTATGGCAATTGTGAATACGTTGATTTAACAGGACAAGTGATTTTTTCCACATGGAATAACGGGAGTGTTACAATCAATTCTCCACCTTTAGTATTAACTGATCCTATCAACAAATCGATTTATGCTACAGGAAGTACAAGTTTTTCTATTACGGCAAGCGGAACAAGCTTGGGATATCAATGGCAAATGAGTTCCAACAATGGAAT
Source organism: uncultured Bacteroides sp. (assembly GCA_964646395.1). Taxonomy (GTDB): domain Bacteria; phylum Bacteroidota; class Bacteroidia; order Bacteroidales; family JACABE01; genus JACABE01. The sequence continues at coordinate 2,764 of CAZYEM010000241.1, read as the reverse complement.
TAGCTGGGCAAATGCAAGCGGTCCTTATACCGGTATTAATACCTCAACACTTACTGTAAACCCAGTTGCAACAGGACTGAACAATTATCTTTACAGATGCATAGTTTCAGGAACCTGCACACCTTATGATACTTCTGCTTATGCCAAGCTTACCGTTACCCAGGTTCCTATTACAACAACAACTGTAAGTATTAGTAATTCCTGTAGTGGAAATCTGAATATTCCAATTAATGTTATTAATTGCAATAATGTAGGGGGTATTTCTTTAACAATGACTTACGATACTACATTACTATCATTTGAAGGTTATCAATCCATTAATGCTGCTCTAAACAGCGGCATTATGGTTGTGAACCGTTCGGGTAACAAGGTTTATTTTACGTGGGCTTCAACTACTCCTGCCAATATAGGCTCAGCAACTTTATTTCAATATCGATTCAGGGCCAACACAGCTGTATCCACATCACTTTTATGGGATACACAAACAGCTGGTTCTTGCGAATATACAGATGCTGATGGTAATATAATTCCTGCTTTTTTTACGAATGCAACTATATCAGTTGCATCTAACACATTGATTGTTAACGCAGGCAACGATACCACCATTGCTCCGGGAGGTTCTGCTTTATTAAATGGTACAGTGAGCGGAGGAACAGCCCCTGTTACTTATTCATGGTCTCCTGCAACCGGTTTAAGCAATGCAAATATTCTGAATCCTGTTGCAACACCTGCTTCAACAATTACCTATACATTAACAGCAAATAGTAATAATGGCTGCTCTGGATCCGACCTTATGACTGTTTATATTGTATCAACACCAGGTGCAGCCGGAACAATTACAGGTTCAACCAATGTTTGTCAGGGACAGAATAATGTTAGTTACAGTGTTCCGCTTATTTCAAATGCAACTTCCTATATATGGACGTTGCCTGCAGGAGCTTCAGGAACAAGTACTACCAATTCGATAACTGTAAATTATGGTTCATCTGCGGTTTCGGGTACTATTACAGTAAAAGGACATAACAGCAGTGGAGATGGTAGTGCTTCTTCTTTGTCGGTTACAGTTAATCCCCGTCCTGTAATAAATGCAGGCAATGATTTAATAGTTTGCAGTGGTGATACAATAATTTTAGTTGCTACCGGAAATGCTACTTCTTATCTTTGGAATAATGGAATAATTCAAAATACTCCTTTTATTCCCGAAAATACTTCAACTTATATTGTTATTGCTACAAATCAATTCAATTGTACAAACAGCGATACTGTTCTGCTAACTGTAAAAAACAAATTGCTTATTGTTAATGCATTACTCGAAGGTTTGCATGCTAACGGAAATTTAATGAATAATGCATTGAATGAAAACAGCGAACCACAATGGGGTAGTAATGTTGCTGATAAAATTACACTTGAAATCAGAAGCTCAACAGCTCCTTATCCGATTATTGAATCTGTAAATGCAAATCTTCTTACAAACAGTGAAATTAAATCATACATCAATTGCAACAACGAAGGATTGTATTATATCGCAATCAAACACCGCAACCATATAGAAACCTGGAGTGCTGATCCAATATCATTTGCAGGAGATACGGTTAATTACAATTTTACGTTATCTGCGTCTCAGGCTTTTGCCGACAACCAAAAAGAAGTATCAACCAACACATTTGCCATTATGGTAGGCGATGTTAATCAGGATGGTGTAGTTGATTTATCCGATTTGGTATTTATGGATTATGACCTTACCAACGGAACAGTTGCTTATATAGTTACTGATTTGAATGGTGATGGTGTGGTAGATTTATCAGATCTGGTTGTAATTGACGAAAATTTAACTTACGGTGTGGTGGTGATAACGCCTTAATACATTTCGATTCCGCTTATTGTCAATTGGTCATTAAGCGGAATCGAAATGTTTTTGTTTAACAGATATTAATAATAATCATAAAACATACTTTCAGACATTATATTAAACATTCCTATTCGTTTACATACATTTTGAAACATTCATTTAACTAGTTTAATTATACAAAACCATTCGAGGGGTCATAAAACCATTTGCTTTTTCGTACTTTTATTCACTCAGGTGACTTGTCATAATATTATTGAGTTTTGGCAGTAAAATGTCAATTATTGAAACTAATAAAAAAAATATGCGGGCGCTTTGATATCGCAAGATCAATTGTAAATTGTGAATGAGCGAAATATTTAAATCAGATTAATAAATATAATAAAGCTTTTTGATTTTAATATTTTAAATTATTTTGCTAATTTTACTGAATATTTATTAATGATGCTGATGTAATGATTTTTATGATATTTTTTATATGAAAGAGGAACTGATTAGTAAAATAAAAAAAATGATACTTCATTGTTTTTGCTTTATAAAAAAAGTATTTACAATTACAAACCATTGCATTAAGCCATTATTCATTGTAGGATTTATCATCAGTATTTTTCCTGATGCAAACTTATATAGTCAGCATTTTAAAAATAGGTTTGATTTTGATAGTATTTATTACAAAGGAATTAATTCCGAAATAAGCATTTCAAAACAATGTCTGAAAAAGCTGGAATATTATAAAAAGGAATTATCTCTTATTCAACAGGCACAAACCAATTACTTAAGACTAAAGGTTATTTATGCCGATACTGCTGCAGTAAAAGCACTTGAAAAGAGAATGTTTACAGCCCCCGATTCTCTTGGCTATACCGATGCCCTGATATATTCTGCAAGGAAATACCTTGAAAAATCAATGCCCGACAA
>CAZYEM010000240.1:0-6452 GCA_964646395.1 uncultured Bacteroides sp. | reverse complement strand
TATTATAATAACTTTTCCATAACTAGATGGAACATGATGAAATGCAATATGTCTTTGCCTATGTCGTATAATTTGTTTACTTACCAAATATACGTCTTTTTTTTGTATTCCTATTATTATTATTTAATTTTGGTTTAGGAGGATGTTTTTGTGACATAAACTTCCGAATCCTTCCTTCCTTAAACAATTTATCCCTTATTTTTTCTTTTGTTATTTCGTTTTCTTTGTTCTTTGTTAATATATTCAAATTATACTCTGTAGTGATAATGCGGGGGTCTTCTAAGCGAGGGTCTTCTAATTTGGGATGAACAAGCAATGATGTTCCAGCAGTCACTTCAAATTCATGACCTGCGTCACCTGTTTCAATAAAAGCAGAATTAATAGTAGCATGATTTTCGCTTCCACTATAAAGAAATGTTACATTACTACACTGCGGATCATCAAAAAAGCTACAAATCTTTCTTCTAACCGCTTCAATCATACGATCACGTTTGTATAACATGATACGATTTTTGATGCGTTGTTGAAATGGTCCGATTGTATCTGCTATCACTCTTTTTCCAAGTAGTCCTTTTATTTGAACATCTGTAAATAAGATATCCTCTGGTTGTTGTATAATATGTTTTTTTACGAATTCCGATTTTTCTTTCATAATTTTTATTGATGATGCATGCGCATTCATTGCACGTATCATATCCCGTGCATCCTGTTGAACTTCATTAAAAAGAATAGTGCCTTGAAGCTCACTAAAAAGATGCTCAATATCAGCGTGTAGTTGAAAGCCATTTATTTTTGCGGTATAGGTTCCTGACTGAATATTAAATTGAATGGTGGGTTTTTCTAGTTTTAATTCGCCCGCACTACTAATGTTTCCTTCTTCATCACGGGTATAACGATCTAAATCAAGATGCAAGGTACCAATTTCTTGTTGTGTGAAAACGCGTATGGCGTAGAATGTATCATTTTTAATAATCCATGTATAAATGCCGTCAGGTGCCTCTGTAATTGCTTCGTTACGAAGAATCTTTTTTATAAGAATTGTATTTAACTGTTCCATGGACTTTTTTAGATGTCCAATGTATCTTTTATATTTTTCATGTTGTCTATGTTCATTATTTTCATTATTTTCTTTATTTGGAATGCCTTGAGGTATAAGATACACGTTACGACCATTAAATCTTACTGGTTTTTTTAATTTAAGATGATATCTATTAGAATCAACTGATGCAGCTGCCATTTCTATATCATAAGAAAAAAAATAAATAATTTCATATGATTTTATTCAGGAGGAAATGTAGTGACCACACAAGATTCTTGCGATTCTTTCATGCGCATGGAAAGGCTGATGATGTAATTTTGAACCACCTCAATGTCTCTCTCGCATCGTTTCTGAATATTTTTAATCTGTTCATCATACTGTGCGATACGTTTAGAAGCGTATTTCATGTATTGTTCCGTTCGAATAGCGTGTGCTTTTCTCTCCATGGCGGGGACAAGTTCGCGTTTGATTAATTCGTAGAGTACCGAATAGTGTTGATAGATATCGGAAGAGATTACTTGTTGTTGATCCTGTGTGACTCCACGAATTCGGTGAGGAAGCCCTCTTAATTCTTTTTGTGTATAAATATATCCTGTTGAATATATCACATCGATATATTTAACATTAATGCATATTTCGTATTTGCTGGAAGGGCTTGGTTTCAAGGTTTGAAATTGTTCACGATACTTGAGCAAACAGGTGATCAGAGCATTGAATGCGTTGATCACTGGCTCTTGTTCAAGGAGATGGGGAGATAACTCCTTGAGCAAGAGATGGATGTGTTTGGTCCATGGAAAGGTTTTGTATGACTTGGAAAGGACCAGATTTGCGCTCATGATTGGATTATCATAAACATAGCAGAAAAAACCTATCAAATTTTTATAGAATCACAAGTTTTGACATGTCCTCGTCGCATCGTTTTTTAGCTGCTATATTTCTTGGTTTGTAGACTGTGTATTGTAATGAAAAATGAGATTCCTTTGTATTCCATCCACACCATTCTAAACAGCTGCAAGAGGTATTTTCCATTTGATTAGAGATATATAATTTAACATAGGTCACTTTAAAACGTCCTTCTGAATTAGCAATTTGTTTGAGTTCTGTTTTATTACTGGTACTGGATTCCATAGATGATTTCAAATCCATTTTTAATTCTTTGATGAGACTGGTTAGCTCCGTGATATCACCGCTTGACAATTTGATGGCTTCATACATTCGTTCCGCGATTTTACCAATTTCAACGGCAATATCTGTACTTTTAATTTTTTTATCAAAATTGTCATTCGTATAATAAGCCCATAATGGCATAGGATTTTCATCGTCCTCTTTTTCTTGTTTCTCTCGAATACGTTCGGCATCTTCTGAATCATCTGAATCAGATGAATCTGCCTCTTCTTGAATGTATTCGGAATCTTCCACTTGAATGCGTTCAGCCTCTTCCTTTTCTTTTTGGATGCGATCTGCATCTTCCTCCTTTCGGATGCGATCAGCCTCTTCCTCTTTTCGGATGCATTCTGCCTGTTTTAAAGCCTCTATGTGTATGATATTATCCAGATAGGGTTTGACAATGGGTCGAAGTGTTTCTAATACATGCCATTCGCCATCGGCAACATGAAATGCATGAATACCCCTTGCATAAATGTCGGTGGTAGGAGAGCATCGATTCCAGCCGCCACCCGAACATCGATCACAATGTAAAACATCATAATCGCCTCTACCATCCATTCGTGCCCAAAATACATTATCACGTCCTTTCCATAATATTTTTGTATCAAGACATCGAGGACATTCGATATTCAATATCTTGATGTATTTTTGAATCTCTTCTGACATTTATATCATATGTATAAAATAATTTCGTAACCGGACAATAAAAATAATAGACAATTGATATTTTTTATGAGAATAAGTGTTGCGGATTGTCTATCTTTTTAAGGGGATAGTTTGTTACGGAGCTGATCCAGGGTCACCATTTGACCGTCACGAACGACATAGCAGAGCTTCCAAGGCGCCACGCTGAAGGTTCGCTTGATGTGATTGCTGTTCTTGAGTTCCTCGATGAACTTGTAGAGAATCTCACCAGGCTTCTGAGTTTGAAGACCGACCAGGCTAGAGACGTGCTCGCAACGCGTCACAGTCAGGTTCGTGCCATCAAAGGTCGTAACAACAGTCGACTTTGTGAATTCGCCCTTTGCATCCTTTCCCGTATTGACGTAGAAGGTAACCTCCTCATTGGTGGTGAGAATGTCAGAGAGAGACACCATGCGATGAGTATCCGTGCTTGAGCTAGACGCAGCCGTCGTAGCATCAGACGGCTTCAACTCACGGTAGGGACGTCGACCTTGCTCCTGGAAGGGGCGACGGGAATAATCCGGCTGCATAGGAAGCAGTGGAATGGACGTCTTATTGGAAAGACGAGCCACCTCAGATGACAGTGTGGCAACTGTCGCCGTCAGGGCAAGGATGGTGTTCTGGAGTTCGGTAATCTTCTGTTGATCGTTCGACATGTTGGATATGTTCTACCATCTTTCCTGTCAATCGATCAATCAAATTTTATAAAATAAAGATAAGATCCAATATGATACATAATAGTATCCTTATCATAAGGATACTACTATATTTATAAATATATGAAATAAAATTTGATAGATAAATGGCATTGTAAAGAAGTCGTCACAACATGGCGGCAGAAGCAGCGCAAGCAACGCAAGCAACGCAAGCAACGCAAGTATATGAATATGAAACCTACCTATGCACAAAAGAGACATTGAAAGAAACGATCCAACGATATGGCGTCGCAATCATACCAGGCGTATTGGATGAAGCGGAATGTGAAGCCATGGTGAATGGGATCTGGGATTTTATGGAGCACATCTCACAAAGTTGGGAGAAACCACTTCACAGAGAGAAGCCCGATACGTGGAGAGAATTCTATAAATTATATCCACTTCATTCCATGTTACTTCAGCATTGGGGAGTGGGACATGCGCAGGCATCCTGGGATGTGAGACAAAATCAAAAAATCGTTGACATCTTTGCCCATTTCTGGGAGTGCCGTGTGGAAGATTTATTGGTGTCCTTCGATGGATTGAGTTTCAATTTGCCGCCTGAAATCACCAAGCGAGGATGGAATCGCAACAATACATGGTATCATACCGATCAATCGTATACCACACCAGAATTAAAATGCATCCAGAGTTGGGTAACAGGTTTGGATGTGAAGGAGGGAGATGCGACCTTATCCTTTCTGGAGTCCAGTAATCGGCATCATGCGGAATTCAGAGACGTGTTTGATGTCACTGATACCAAAAATTGGTACAAATTAACAGAAGAACAGCAGCAGTTCTATGAGAAGCGCGGATGCCCTATTAAAAACATCAAATGTCCTAAGGGAAGTATGGTGTTTTGGGATAGTCGAACGATTCATTGTGGAGTGGAAGCGAGTAAGAATCGTGCTCTTCCTAATGTAAGAGCAGTGATCTACTTATGCTATATGCCGCGCAGCTTATGCACGAAGGCGAATCTGAGAAAGAAACAGAAGGCGTTCCATGAATTGCGGACGACAAGTCATTATCCATGCAGTATTAAATTATTTTCCAAAACGCCACGTACGTATGGAGGAGATATGCCGAATATCACACCGATTCCTACACCGATTCTCAATCCATTGGGAAGATCACTTGCTGGATTCTAAAAAAATTAAAAATAAAAAATAGTTCTCTATTTTTTGGATGTATGCCACATATTGGATTACGTAAGTTTAGAACGATGAAGAGCATCTACATATATTTTTTCAATTTTGACAATATCTTGTGTATAATGAGTACTCCATCCTTTCTGTCTCATTTTTTCACTTCTTTCATATCGTTCGATGAATTTATTTTTAAAAAATGGTAATCCAAGCATAGACATATGTTTATTAATATATGTTTTTGAACTATATATCGTTTTTCCTATTGGTATACATGAATGACTGCCTGGTCCATAATTCATATCTTTTATTGCTTCTCGTAGAAAACATATCTTCTTTCCTTCAGATGGATTATCGACATATTTTTTTATTTGTTGTAAATCGATGTCAGATAAGTCTATTGTTTCACTCTCTCCTATCATATCATACCCAGCAATTTGTAATATCGTTACTCCACGTCTCGATTCATGTAATAATGCCTCTTCCGTGATACATAAAAATTCGTCCATATCTGCCATGATGACCCATCCTTTTTTACAATTCTTCCAAATGTTATTTCTCAAATAAATTTGCTTATCTTCATCCAGAATATTATTACTATTCCATGATACGATATTGCATCCTAGTTCGGTAGCAATTTTGACAGAATGATCTGTTGATTCATTATCATAAATTGTGATAGTACATGATGGTAAATATTTTTTATAATGTTTTACAGTATGCGGTATTAAAAAGGCTTCATTATAACATAATAAAAATACATTGATGTTCATTACTATCATATCATTATGTTAAAGGACTAATAAAAATACACGATTGCCAACAAAAAGTTATTATCCGTATAGATTCTCCATCCATTCGGAAAATTACTTGCTGGATTCTAAAAAATCATAAAATAGTTCTCTATTTTTAATAAAATGATTTATGCTAAATCAAAGAAGAAGAGTTGGAACAAGCGTCCATCTTCCTTACACGTTCCAAAATAGTTAATACCTGCATGAAGGCACTTCGCATCAAATAAAATCAAGCGATTGTATACATTGCCAATGGTATCAACCACTTCAAAATCAGTATCGTCTAAGTGTCCGTTACGAAAGACAGTATGATATTCATCATCCGAATATTTCATTTTTTTCGTGTGACGTGAACGATACAATGATGTACCCGCATTGGGTGGAGCATCGGGTGTAAGATAGAGAACACCAGCATACTGTTGTGTATCAGCATGATACACGGTTTCATCACCTTTTACACAGTATTGAAAGCATCCATTCGTTCCATACGTTGTCCAGTTGGTAATTCCACGACCCACGATTTGTTCAAAGCGCTCTTTCAGCCCAAGAAATCGGTAACATTCATCTGTTCGGCATCCCTTATGATTATTAGGATGATAATAAAATGGACATTGTAGGGCAAATTCACGAACCTTATCTGGATGTTCATAGAAATGGTCAACGACGATATAGGATGGAACCGTGTGTGATATGGAAAATGTTGTATCAAACGCCTTATATGTAAAAATAGTAGCCCAATCATCATTAATTAGCATTTGCATTTCATAATTCGTAGTTGTTTCAATCGTGCCTTCCCAACCACATTGAATAATATTCTCATTATGATAATGATTTGCAACATCGGGACGTGCGGTTGCTGTGATAGGAACGATGACATCGCCATTGGTAAGACGAAAAGGAAATACTGAACCACCGTTCTTATCATAAA
>CAZYEM010000239.1:6097-6454 GCA_964646395.1 uncultured Bacteroides sp. | reverse complement strand
TAATTATATGAGAACGATTAATTCTGAAGAAAGTATTGTTTGGCAAAAACAACTCTACCTGACCTATGCTGTTTGTAAGTAATTCTGACTTCGATTTCACAAGGCTTAGCATAGTATAATTTCCTTCAGCAGCACAAAAAATTATATCATTTGGATTTATGGTGATAAAACCTGTTCGTGTATTAAATTTCAATTTCTTACTAATTGATAAATTTTCGAATAGAACCTCAATTTTATATAAAAAATTATTTTTTGTTTCCTTAATCAAATATTTATTAATTGTTTTGTCTAATTCGTTAATATCTATAGGTTTGAGCAAAAAATCAAAAGCCGAATTTTGAATTGCTCTTAAAGCAT
>CAZYEM010000239.1:0-6087 GCA_964646395.1 uncultured Bacteroides sp. | reverse complement strand
TTCCAATCTTCTGCGCCCAAAGTTGAATAATAGTGCAACAGGCGCGCCTGTTGCCGGGTCGGCAAACGTGCTGGCAGTTATGTCCATGAACGTCGTGATGACATATTCCAGGGAAAACCACAGGAACAAAAGGAACAATATAAAAAAACATTACGCAGCATAACACCTAGGGCTGATATGGAATGGATACAAGAAAGGGCATTAGCTATTTAGTTATAGATCTATCATTTTAGTTATCTTATTTTTTAATTCATTGATATCTATAGGTTTGAGTAAAAAATCAAAAGCCGAATTTTGAATTGCTCTTAAAGCATATTGATCGTATGCAGTAACAAAAACAATTTCAGGATGTGTAATTTTAAGTTTCTCTAAATCTTCAAGTAATTCAAAGCCATTTTTTAAGGGCATTTGGATGTCAAGAAATACCAGATCAGGCAAATTGGAAGTAATTGAAACCAGTGCTTTTATAGCATTTTCACAACAATCAATTATTTCAATTTCTTCCCTGTTTTTTAATAAATTAAATAACAAATCTCTTCCTTCTTGTTCATCATCAACAATTAGCGTTCTTATTTTTTTTGATTCCATTTTTATAATTTAAAGTTAAAGTTTAAAGGTATTTTAATTATTATTTTAGTTCCTGTAGGATTATTATAATCATCATATAAATCAATTATTTCCTGAATAATCTTTTCCTTATTATATTTATTAAACAATTCATAATAAGAATTTATTATTTTTAAACCTATCCCTGTTGACTGTTTTGATAAGTGTTTAGCTTTTGTTCTTCCAATTCCGTTATCCTCAATAATTATTATATTTTCAGTTTTATTGCAAGTTATCGATATTGAAAGTTTACCTTCTTTTTCTTTATGCATTAACCCATGTTTAATCGCATTTTCAACGTGGGTTTGTATAACCATTTTAGGGATATTCTTATATTTATCCACTTCTCTGCTAAGTGTAATTGAATAGTCAAATTTATCCTTAAATCTGAATTTTTCTATCTCCAGATAGTTTTTAACAAAGGATATTTCGTCCTCTATTGAGCGATAAGTTTTAGCTGATGAAGTAATTACAACACGTAGAAGCGTAGAGAATTTATTGAACATTTTCATAGCACTTTCTTTATCTTCTTTGTAAATTACAGAAGCTATTGAGTTTATTACATTAAAAGTAAAATGTGGATCAATCTGACCTCTGATTGTATTAAGTTGAAGTTCGGTAATTTTCTTTTCATTTTCTATTTTTTCAATTTGTTTCTTTTTCTTATTAATAAGAAAAAGATAAGTTAGCAAAATGGTTGTTCCAATTATTGTGATAAATATCAATAACATAAACCAGATTGTTTGCCAAAATGCTTTTTGTATTTGAATAGTTACTAGTTGAGGTATATCCATCCAACTATTATCTTCGTTACAGGCTTTTAAATAAAAATTATAATTCCCAGGTTGTAAATTTGTATAAACGGCAAATCTGAGAGAAGTTGCTTCAGACCAATCATTATCATAACCTTCCAGAAAATACTTGTATCTTACTTTTTCAGGCGCAGTCGTAGTTATTGCCAGATAATCAATACGAATATCTTTTTGCTTATAAGTAAGAATTATTTTTGTAGCTGGATTTATATCATTACTTATTGTATTTTTATGCATTTTATGATCAAGAACACTGATTTCTTGTATGTAAGCTTTTGGTTGGATTCGATTAAGCACTTTTGATTTAGGTTCAAATCGTACAACTCTGTCTGCTGCCGGAATCCAAATATAACCTTGCGAATCTTTAAACGCTCCGTTTTGACCACATTCTGAACCACAAAATCCATTATATTTATCAAATAGCTTAATGTAAGGTTTTTCTGTAATGTAATAGTTATCCAGATAAAATACACCCAATTGATTCATATTCCCAATAAGCAGGTGTTTCTTGTCAATTTCTGTAATAAAACCGTTTATAGAATTAAAATAAGGATTTTCTACTTTTCTGAATTTTTTATAATCATAAACAAATAAACCATTCTCGTTTCCAATCCATATATTCCCTTTGTAATCAACATGCATGGTGTTTCCACCATAATTAAAATTCATTTCTTTGTTAGGCAAATGAATAATTCTTTTCCCATCTAATATAGAAATATTTTTAAATCCTCCAAGCCAATATCTTCCATATTTATCTTTGGCAATGCAAGTAATGTTACGTCCTTTTTTATTCCCCGGATGTATTTTATAGATTTTCCCTGTTTTGTTTTTTTCTTTTATCAGTAAGCCCATTGTAGTTCCGGCCATAAATTTATCGTCAACCGTATCAATATAGGTAAAAAGTGAAGAATAAATTTTATCTTCATTTTCGATTTCAAGTTTTTCAAAATTATTTCCATCAAAACGATAAAGCTTAGTCATTGAGAAATAGATATTTTTCTCTTTATCATTCGTACTACCCATATAAAAATGAAGATTGTCAGGATATGGATTTAACTTTTGCTGTAAGTTTATTTTTTCGAATTTATTATTTTTATATTTCACCAGATTTCCTTCATAAGAGCCAAAATAGATGAAATTATTTTTATCTTCAGAAATACACCAGATATTTCTATTTATTTTGCATTTTTCGGGAATAAAATTTGTAAATAATTGCGATTGAAGCTTTAACAACCCTTCTTCACCCCACAACCAAAATACATTATCTTTATCAATAAAACAGCTGTTTGAAAAGGAATGCTTATAAAAATCAATATGATTGCCAAAATGCAGATGATTCTCTTTATCAATATAATAATGCTTACCTTTTTTATCAATCGTAATACTAATAATTCTATCATTATCGATTAAAAACATTTTTTTAAAAAACGACAATTTCTTATCAGAATATTTAAACAATGTATCATTAATTAAAACATAAAGATTATGATCATAGCCTTTTGTAATATGTTTAATTTCAGAATTTGCTTTATACTGACTTGTAATAATAGCATTTTTTAATTTATATAATTCATTATCAACAGAAAACATAAAATAATCATCCTGATTATTAATCTTTCTATAATCATATCTGAAAAAATCTTTAAATTTATAATTTTCCGTCAATTTGTTTTTAATCTTATCTTCGTTAAAAACACCATCTTTGAAGTTAATATAACGAAAGGATGAATCTGAAAAATAAATAATTTCCCATTCATTTTTTTTTGTTTCTCTAACTTTTACAATCCGATTATAAGCGAAACCATTGATATTACAATAAAAATTGACAATTTTACCACTTATAAAACAGGAAAATCCATTCTGGGTAATTGCTATTATATTTCCACTTTGGGTTTCAACAATAGTATATATAAAATTAGACGAAAGACCCTCATTAATCGTAAAATTTTTAAAGAGTAAACCATCAAACCTACTTATTCCACCTTTAGTGCCTAACCAAATAAATCCTTTTGAATCCTGAAAACAACTCATAATCTGAGTTTGAACAAGGCCTTCGTTTGGTGTATAGTGCACATAGCTATACTCTTGTCCATTTGATAGAAAAGGAAAAAATAGTATGAGAGAAAAAAGTATTTTAATTAGGTAACGCAATGTTTTATAATTATTTTGTTGTAAAATTAATAAAAAAAGACGAATTACATTTTTAACTGAATAATTTTTTGACAAATTCAATAAAATGGAATGAGATATAAATTTTACACAACAACAAAAGCCGCTCAAAAGAACGGCTTTTGTTGTTATATAAATATATTTCTGATTTCCGAATCAGTGCTCTATTTTAGCCACTTATCCAACCATTTGTAGAAAGTACGTTGCCATAATATCCCATTTTGTGGTTTCAATACCCAATGGTTTTCATCAGGAAATATTAATAATTCTGCCGGAACTCCTCTTAATTTGGCTGCATTAAATGCCTGCATTCCTTGTGAAGCGAGAATACGGTAATCCAATTCGCCATGTATGCATAGAATTGGAGTATCCCATTTGTCAACAAATCGATGAGGTGAATTTGCATAGCTGTTTTGAGCAACTTTGTTGTTCTTATCCCAGAACGGACCACCTAAATCCCAGTTTACAAACCACATTTCTTCTGTTTCAAGATACTGAGCTTCTAAGTTAAACATGCCATCATGCGATATAAAAGCCTTAAATCGTTTATTGTGATTTCCAGCTAACCAATAAACAGAAAATCCACCGTAACTTGCACCAACACATCCTAATTTGTCTTTATTAACATAAGGTAACTTACAGGCTTCGTCAATAGCAACCAAATAATCTTTCATATTCTGACCACCATAATCGCCACTGATTTGCTCGTTCCATTTCTGACCAAAACCCGGTAGTCCATGACGATTGGGAGCAACGATAATATAACCGTTTGCAGCCATCATCTGAAAGTTCCATCTGAAACTCCAAAACTGACTTACAGTACTTTGTGGACCACCTTCGCAATATAATAAAGTTGGGTAAGTTTTTGTACTATCGAAATTTGGCGGATATATGGTCCAAACATGCATATCTTCATTACTGGTGGTTTTTACCCAGCTTTCCTTAACTTCTCCCATTTTTATCTGACCTAACAAATCATCGTTGATGTTACTGATTTTTGTAATTTTTCCATCAGCAGGATTTACAGTAACAATATCTACTGGATGCGACATTGACATTCTGGTTGCAACCAACATATTTCCAGCTGGAGTTACAGATGTCATATCATGAATACCTTCGGTGATTTTACGAATTTTGTTTTCAGCAACTGTTAGTTCATAAATATCATCTTTCGCATGAAAATCGCTTATGAAATAGATTTTATTTCCATCATCAGACCAGGATAATCCAACAACATTTTGATCGAAATCCTTTGTATAGTCTTTTATTTCTTTGGTATTAACATCATAAATCATCAGGCGGTTCTTATCGGCTTCGTAACCATCGCGTTCCATACTTTCCCATGCAATTTTACTATTGTCGGGCGAAAAAACAGGCGACATATCATAGCCTTTCATTCCTTCGGAGATATTGGTAGTTTTTTTACTTTCGATATTATACAGGTAAATATCAGAATTGGTTGAAATGCTGTAAGCTACTCCAGTTAATTTGCGGCAGGTATAAGCAATGATTTTTCCATCATTACTCCAGTTTATTTGCTCCATTCCACCAAATGGGCGGTTAGGTGTTTCGAAAGGTTCATCCTTCATCACATCAATTGAATTACTGATGCTTCCGTCGGTATAACTGGCTACAAATAAATGAGGATAGCTTTCGATCCAGGTATCCCAATGTTTATACATAAGGTCGGTGATTACTTTGCCACTGGCTTTGTCGAGGTCGGGATAAATATCCTTGGTTGTAGAGTCGGTTTTAACTTGTTTAATGTAAAGCAGATTTTTGCTATCGGGTGAATATTTAAAACCTTCCAAATCACCTTCTTCTTTGGAAACTTGCTTTTTTCCACTGCCATCAGGATTCATTTCCCAGATTTGAGCACTTCCACTTTGAGCAGAAATATAACCAATTTTTTTACCATCGGGACGCCATATAACATTGTATTCACTTCCCGAAGTTTGTGTGATTTGTTTTAATTCGCTACCATCTATTTTCATAGAATAGATTTCGGCATTGCCTTTATTTTCTTTAATACTGAAATATTTTACTGTAAAAGTTACAGTTAAATTATCGGGCGAAACTGAAACTTCACCTATTCGTCCAAACGACCAAAGAGCTTCAGGTGTCATAATGCCATCCTTAACTATAACTTCGGGCTTGCCGATCAGGTTTTCACTTGTTTTTCCTTCTTTATTATTGCATGCCTGCGAACCAATAAGCAGCAATAAAAGCAAATAAAATAATGTTTTTTTCATGTTTGGAAATTTATATGATTTGAAGTGGTAAAATTCGTAAAAAAAAACAAGCAAAACTATTTTTATTGAAAATAATTTAATTGAGTTTTAATAAGGGTTTAAACAATTTGATTTTCCTAAGCAAAAAAGTTCTAATTCATAAAAAATCCGGTCTTACTTCTAAAACCGGATCATTTTGGCTAAATAAAAATAACATTTTCTTTTGCAGTCGTTTTTTCGCAATATCGACATTGTAATTTCATAGCATC
>CAZYEM010000238.1:1720-6474 GCA_964646395.1 uncultured Bacteroides sp. | reverse complement strand
ATTAATCAATAAGATATTCAATAGTTTCTTTTAAAGATGGATGTATAAATACAAACCCTTCTGATAACAATTTTTCAGGCACAACTTTCTGACCTTCAGAAACTACTATTGAACCTTCGCCAAATAAAATTTTAAAGATGAATTGAGGAACCGTAAAAAAAGCAGGTTTCTTTAATTTTGCTGCAATTAATCCTGTTAATTCGATATTTGTTAATGGATTAGGCGAAGACAAATTGAAAATACCTGCTTCAGATTTATTTTCAATAACAAACACTACAGCATTAACTAAATCTTCAATATGTATCCATGAAAAATATTGTTTTCCATTTCCGATTTTGCCTCCCAAACCCAACTTAAAAGGAAATAACATTCTTGGAAAAGCACCATAACGCTTATCCAAAACAACTGACAATCTGAATATGATTGTTTTACATTGAGATTTCATTGCTTCCTGTTCCCAATCCTTGCATATATGAGCTAAAAAATTATCAGCAAAATAATTACTTTCTTCATCATGTTCGTGAAAGGAATCGTAAATACCAATGGCTGAGGTTGAAATAAACAATTCGGGCTTTCTTTGAAGTTTATTTATTGCATTTTGTAAATTTCGGGTTGTCAATATTCTGCTGTTATACAATATTTCCTTATACTGCTTAGTCCAATTTTTGGCTATTGGAGCACCGGCAAGATTAATTATTACATCTGCTTTA
Source organism: uncultured Bacteroides sp. (assembly GCA_964646395.1). Taxonomy (GTDB): domain Bacteria; phylum Bacteroidota; class Bacteroidia; order Bacteroidales; family JACABE01; genus JACABE01. The sequence continues at coordinate 5,764 of CAZYEM010000238.1, read as the reverse complement.
TCTATTTTCTGAGTCAACCAATCTTCACCCAATTCCAAATCAACCCTATTCAATGGGATAACCTCCCATTTTAATGCTTTAAACCTTTCAATTAGTTTTTTCCCAATAAAACCAGAAGCTCCTGTAATTGCTATTATCATATTTTCTACTTTTCAAAATGATTAATTTCTTCTTTTTGCTTTTTTGTCAAACTTTCAAAAACAAGCTGATACGAATCAACAATCCAGCTTTTTATCATGGTATCACTTATTGAACCATCAATTTCAATGGTATTCCATAATCTTTTATTCATGTGATAACCAGGTTTGACTGCCGGATATTTTTCGCGTAACTCTATCGCTTTTTCGGGATCGCATTTCAGATTTACTGACAAGTCGCCATCTAAGTTTGTTAAGGCAAACATTTTATGAATCTTAAAAACCAAAGTTACCTCATCAAAAGGGAAACATTCTGATGCTCCTTTTTTTGACAAGCAATATTCACGTAATTCCTCAATATTCATTATTTTAACTAATTAAATGTGATAAAAATCTGAAATAACTTAGATTTCTGTATTTATAAAAACTTTTTTCCATGTTTGACAAAAATATATTAATTAACTCAATCAAAATTATTTATCTACAACCTTTACATCCAATGCATCTCTTAAACCATTGCCTATTATCATAAAAGCCAAAACGATAATCATAATTGCAATACCGGGTAATATGGCAAGGTAAGCCGCATCCAGAATTATATAGGCATAATTTTCCTTTATCATACTTCCCCATGATGGCATTGGAGGTTGAACCCCAATTCCCAGGAAACTCAAACCTGCTTCCATCAATATTGCCGAAGCAAAATTGGCAGCAGAAATCACAATTACGGCTCCCATAATATTGGGTAATATATGATTAAAGATTATTCTTCCGTTTGTAAATCCCATTGCTCTTCCAGCTTCAACAAATTCCTTTTCTCTGATACTAAGAATTTGCCCTCTTACTACACGTGCTACTTCAACCCACATGGTTAATCCCACTGCTATAAAAACCTGCCAGAAACCCTTTCCAAGAGCGAATGTAATAGCTATTACCAGTAATAAAGTTGGTATTGACCATACTACATTTATGAACCATACAATCAGATTATCAACCCAACCTCTGAAAAAACCGGCTAATGCTCCCAATAAAATTCCAATAACCAAAGATATGAAAACAGAAATAAATCCAACCGATAAGCTCACCCGGGTACCTATAATTAATTGACTTAAAATATCCCTTCCGAATTTATCGGATCCCAACAAAAATCTTTTAGTATAAAAAGATTTCTTCAGAATTTCTTTTTGTAATTCTGCAATAGAATACTTGTAAAAATTTGATGCTATATCTTTAAATTTCAAATATTCACCCTCTTTCACAATTGAATAATCCAAATCAATAGGATATAACACATCGGCAATATTAAAAGTTTTAATTTCACCGTCATTAGGAGTTGTACCTGTATAAACTTCAACTTCAACAAATTCATTTTTAAATTGATACCTATAAACCGGAATGGATGTATAAATACTTCTTTCACCATAAAGCATTTTTTTTATGAAATTTGACTTTTCCTGAGGCTCATTTTTTCGAATTTTCAGCATAGTAACCTTAAATCCAGGCTTCTTGGTAGAAAGCTCCAGGTATTGTTCGTTTGAAAAGGGTGAACTGTCAGGTGTAATCAAATATCCCAGCATTGCCATTATGATAAATATAATTACGATTACAAGTGCCGATAACGACAACTTATTTTTAAGAAATCGTTTCCACGCTATTTGCGAAAGAGAATCAGAAACAGTATATTTTCTTTTTCGGAAAATCATATCGTAATATTTTTTAATAAGCTTTCAAAATTACTGAATTTTTCTGTAATTAAAATTGCAAAAAATAAAGATTGACTAATTGAACTTTCAGATGTATTAAGTTAGAATGCTGTAAAAAAAATTGCATTTGCATTAGCAATTAATTATCATGGCATATATCCAATTGTTTGAGTAATTACTATCATTTTATTCGGAGATAATTCCATAACTTTAGATAATTCAGCGATATCCACATATCGACGTGTAACTGTATTAAACCCAAATGAAACACAATGGAGATCAATATTCTGAACTATAGCACCCGCATGTATTCCAGCATACAGTAACATATCATCCTTTGAAGCGTTCTTCATTTTAGAGGTATCAGAAACAATAACAAGATTTAAAGCAGCATTTTCCACAAAATCCTGTTTACCTGCATATTTCATAAAATTCCCAACTTTTATCAATTCGAGTTTCAATGTTATTGGATTATATTTATAAATACCTGACCTAAGGATTGCATAAACATCTGTATCCTGCCAATTCATTGCAGTTGGAGCTGTTCGCTTTCCTAATTCGGGTCTATTGATTCCATTTGCTGACCAAAGCAAATCTGATAATTCCTGTAAAGTTAATTCTTTTGTTGAAAAATTTCGGTTACTCGAACGTTTATTCAAGGCTTCCATCAGAGGTTTTCCTCCTGTTTTTGTAGCAACTGGCAATTGGATATCTTGGTTTTTCTGAGCAACCAAATGCCACGACATTAAGATAATTGTAATAAAAACGATATGTTTCTTCATATAAAATTTTGTTAATTAATTAAATTTCAATTTATTCATATACAAATTCAAACTGCAATACTTTTATAATCATTAAAAGCTAATCTTTAACTTCAAATTATCCACCTCTTTTATTTATTAAATAAACACCTGCAAAAATCATTAACCCAGCTAAAATTTTTGTTAATCCAGGAACTTCCAATCCTAATGTGATTCCAATAATTGCCACCACTAAAGGTTGTAAATAAGTGTAATATCCAACATTAGTTGCCGTTACATGCTTCAAAGCATAAACGATAAGAATATAGGCAATAAAACTATTAAAAATAATGATATAAAGCAATGAAGACCATTGCAATGTGCTAAATTTTTCCCAGTTAATATTTTGATGACTCTCTTTAATAAATGGTATTGAGAAAATAAACCCAAACAGAAAAACCCATTTCAAGACGGTGATTGTATTATATTTTTTCATCAAAGGTTTTACGATAACCAGATAAATAGCATAAGAAGCTCCATTAGCAAAAATAAAAAGGTTTCCCACGAATGAACTCATGCTATTACTTGATCTGTTGCTTGTAAAAATAAGAAATAAAGCTCCGGATAATCCTAAAAAAACACCAATGGATTTCAATAATGTAATTTTTTCATTTATTACGAAAGCAGCAATAAGCATCACAATAATGGGATTGGCAGTATGAATAACAGATGCATCGAAAGGTGAAGTTTTATTTAATCCGATATACAGAAACCCTTGGTTTAAGGTGATTCCGAAAAGACTACAAACTGCAAGTAAAACCAAATCATTAAAAGGAACTTTTTCTCTTTTTGTAAAAATCTGAAATATCCAGATAATTGCCATAGCACCTCCTGTCCTGATAATCAAAAGTTGGAAAGGATTCAGATAATCTGGCATTAAACTTTTACTAATCCAATAGTTGGCTCCAAAAATAATACTAACAGCTAAAAGAGCAAATTGAGATAAAAGAAGTGGTTTCTTCATACGTTTAGTACTTCGCCTTCTGACTTTGCAATTACAACAGCACCACACGTGTCGCCATAAACATTTAATGAAGTACGGAACATATCCAGAATTCTGTCAACTGTCAAAATCAAGCCAATACCTTCCAATGGAAGACCAACTGCATTCAGAATAACTGTCATCATCACCAGACCTGCCATCGGAATTCCAGCAGAACCAATAGCAGCCAGCAGGGAAGTCATTACAATTACAAATTGCTGATAAATTGACAAATCAATACCATAAACCTGAGCAATAAAGATAACAGCAACACATTCGTAAAGAGCTGTTCCGTTCATATTAACAGTTGCCCCCAATGGCAGAGTAAAACTGCTGATTTTATTGGAAACGCCACATTTATTTTCAACTGCATCCATTGTTAACGGTAAAGTTGCATTGGATGAAGATGTTGAAAAAGCGGT
>CAZYEM010000238.1:0-1620 GCA_964646395.1 uncultured Bacteroides sp. | reverse complement strand
ATAACAAACATGGTAATCTTCATCATAATTTCAAATAAGGCATCAAAAAACTTTTTTAATGGCTGACTATGCTTCTCTTCCAATTTGGTAATAAAATATCCGAAAAGTAAAGAAAAGAAGATAATTGAAAGAATATCAGCTTTTGCCATAGCATCAAAAATATTATCAGGAATAATCCGAAGCAAGATATTACCTAATGATTGATTTCCAAAGGTTTCCTGATTAACAGTTTGAGAAAACCCAATATCAATTCCGACTCCAGGTTTAATTATATTTACCAGTAACAAACCGGTAAGAATTGCAATTAAGCTGGTTATAAGATAGAAGGCTATGGTTTTTAATCCGATTCTACCCAAACTTTCAGCATTACCAATATTAGCAACACCCATTATCATTGAGCTTACTATAAGTGGAATAATTATCATCTTTAATGCTCTGAGAAATAAATCGCCCATCCAGCTGACATAAGATACATGCTGTGGAAAAAATATTCCGAACAAAATGGCAAAAAGTAAAGCAATTAAAATTTGCCAGTGAATTTGTAATTTGAATATTGATTTCATAAGTGATAATAAAAAATGAGGTTATCATAGAATTACGATAACCTCATCAAAATTATAAGAATTTCATGAATAATCTATTTATTTTCTAAACTATTTTCAAATTTATTAATAGCAAAGTAAGCCAAACGATAACTTACATAGATTAATACAGGCCAACTTGCCAACCATAATATTTCTTTTATATACATAATTTATTGATTTAATGATTAATACAAATGATGTTCTTCTTCCATTTCCTTGGTGTCAATTTTTTTATTATTAATTGATTTCCATGCATAAAAGATATAAGCAATTACAAAAGGTACTAAAAGAGACACATAACTCATAGCTGTAAGTGTATAAATACTTGAAGAACTATTTTCGATAGTTAATGAGCTTTGCAAATCAGCTAATGAAGGGTAATAAGCTGTATTATTGAATCCTGCAATTAAAAATAAAGCAAAAACTGTAATTACAGTTCCCAAACCTGCAAACCAAATTCCATTATTACTATCTTTAAATATGGATTTTAATATTCCAAATAAAACAAGAATAACACCTGTTAAAAATAATATGAGTACAACAGGCATTTGCAGTAAATTATTCAGATATTTATTGCTTTCCATAAATATTTCCTTAGTTTGAGGATTTACAGCAAAACCATCGATAAAAAGCAATTTCCCAACAAAAAACAAAAAGAATACTAAAAAAGGAATGGTATTGATAAGTAATTGTTTTTTTGAACGGGTAAAAATTTCTTTTTCATCAATATTATTCATGAAATATAAAATTCCAAGTATTCTTGCCAAAAAGAAAACGGCTAAACCTAATGCTACATTCTGAAAATTTAAAACGGCTTCTAAGCCATTGGCAGGGCCTTCCCAAGTAGAAATAACGGGTAATTTGTTGCTTGTAATATCTACCAGATTCATTTTGTTAACTTTAAATTCAGCACCTGTAAAGAAAGTGGCAACAGCTGTTCCAATCAGAATAGTTCCTAATGCACCATTTAAAAACAAAAAGATTTCATAGGTTTTCTGACCAAGAAAATTATTTGGTTTTGAGCGAAACTCATAAG
>CAZYEM010000237.1:0-6484 GCA_964646395.1 uncultured Bacteroides sp. | reverse complement strand
CATCAGTAAATGGAATATTTTCGTTCAATTATAAAACGGGAAAATTTGAGAAAGCTTCAAAATTTACATCATATTTTAATAATATTATGTGGGTTGATTATTTGTATCAGGATTCGGAGCAAAATATATGGTTTTCAGCTGATAAACAATTAGGAGTGTTGCGTTTGCAGGAAGATGGATCATTTATAAAAATTACAATTCCATTATTAAAACTAACTAATCTGATACTACCTTCGTTTGAAAATATTCAGGAATTGGATCAGAATAATGTACTTATTGGTATTGAAGGTGGATTTGCAAATTATATTTCGAAATTTAAAAAAGATTACTCAAGACTTTTTACAATTTTTATCAGCGATCTCAGGTCACATGATACTGCGGAAGGGATTTTCAGATTTAATAGCAAAATTGAAAATCAAACACTAATACCAACTTTTAGGTATAAAAACAATACGATTTCAATCACCTTTGCAGCGAATAATTTCGAGTCAGATGAAACAGAATTTCAATACAAATTATCAGGTTTTAATGATGAATGGTCTGAATGGACAACCCAGAAATTCAAAGAATATACAAATCTTTCAGCAGGAAAATATACTTTTATGCTTCGTGCCCGCAGCAATTACCAAACAGCAGCTATTGAAACGGCTTATAAGTTTGTTATTTTGGCACCTTGGTATCGTTCAACTATTGCATTGATTGTTTATTTTTGTATTTTCTTTTTAATATTATTTTTCGGAAAGAAATATTTATCTTATCGAATTGAAAAATCTCGTATTACTGAAAAACACAAACAACAGGAAAAATACCAAAGCCGAGAACAGAAGTTAAAAGAAGACGCACTTATTACCGAAAAAGAAATTGAGCGACTTCGGAATGAAACTCTACGACTTGAAATGATTCATAAAGAAAAGGAACTTGCTAATTCCACCATGCTTATTATTAAAAAGAATGATATTCTGAAAAAATTACAAACCGATTTGCGAAATATTTATTCAATGTTGGTAAATAATATGGAAAAAGATAAAATAAACAGTCTGATTAAACGATTAAATAAAGAGATTGATAATGAAAAGCAATGGAAGGTATTTAACTTACATATAGAACAAGTATATGAAGAATTATTCAAAAAATTGAAAGAAAATTATCCTGATTTAACTCCCCGCGAATTAAGTTTATGTGCATATCTTAGGATGAATATTTCTAGTAAAGAAATAGCAACTCTTATGAATATCAGTGTTAGAGGTGTTGAAATTGGTCGTTATCGTTTACGGAAAAAACTCAGGCTTGAACACGATGATAACCTCACTGAATTCATGATAAACCTTTAATTTTATTATTCTACCTGATTCCCGAAATAATATACATATAGAATTAATTCTGCATGGATTCTATTCTCTATTTTTGAATATTTATTTCAGGACCTGTTTGGAATTTATTTTAATCATCATTTTTTGTTACCCAAATTACATTAATATGATCAATGTATAGAAAATCAATAAATTATATTTTGTTTTTCAGGATAAATGCAAGCAAATATTTCTCGTTTAGTTTTTTGTAAAACGAAAAAAAAGAATCAGTTGAATAAATTCTTCTAAAAGGCTGATTATAAGTATTAATATTGAATAAAATACTGATTATTAAATTTATAACTTGCTGTGCTTATGAAAAATGTTGCAAAAGAATATTAGTTTGTAATATAGTTTTAGCAAAAAAAATGATTTTAAACATGTATTATTTAGAATATTTGAATCGATGGTTTTCTTATAAAGTGAATGTATAAGTATTTGTTATTCATAATTATGTTGTGTGTTCGACGTAGTATTGATGTAGTGCAAAAAGTAAATTGCTGTATATTTGATGCAGCGAAAAAAAAAGAAATCAGTGACATATCATATTATATTTGCTTTGTAAAAAAAATAATAATTTTAAAAATTAAAAGTATATGAAAAAAAAATTACTTGGAGTATTATTAAGTACTTTGTTTTATGCATTTTGCTTTGGACAAACATTAAATTTACCTGTCAATTTTGAAAATTCTACAGTAAATTATTATGGTTTGACTGATTTTGGAGGGAATACATCTGAAATCGTTGTAGATCCAACTAATGCAACAAATCATGTTGTAAAAACAATTAAATCGGTTACAGCTGAACTTTGGGCAGGAACTACTGTAGGAGGTACCGTTGGTTTTGCTACCCCAATTCCTTTTGCAGCAGGATCAACCAGTATGAGTGTTAGAGTATGGTCGCCAACTGCAGGAACACCAATCCGCTTGAAAGTTGAAAAAGCTAGTGATCCAACCATCAGCGTTGAAACAGAGGCATTAACAACGGTAGCTTCCGCATGGCAAACCTTGATTTTCAATTTTAGTAATCAAGCTTCAGGAACGGCAGCAATTAATTTTGCGAACACCTATAATAAAGCTTCGATATTTTTTAATTTCGGAACCACAGGTGCAACGGCCGGCGAAAAAATCTATTTTTGGGATGATATGGAATTTCTAAATACACCCCCACCGCCAGTTGGTTTAAGTTTGCCAGTCAGTTTTGAAGATACTACAGCAAACTATTATGGGCTGACCGATTTTGGAGGAAATACATCAGAAATTGTTGTAGATCCTACCAGTGCAACAAATCATGTTGTTAAAACCACTAAAACTGTTGCTGCCGAATTATGGGCGGGAACTACTGTAGGAGGTACTGTAGGTTTCGTATCTCCTATTCCTTTTGTAACAGGTTCAACCAGCATGAGTGTTAGAGTATGGTCGCCAACTGCAGGAACACCAATCCGCTTGAAAGTGGAAAATGCCAGCAGTTCAGCCATCAGCGTTGAAACAGAAGCTTTAACAACCGTAGCTTCCGCATGGCAAACCTTGGTTTTCAACTTTAGTAATCATGCCTCAGGAACGGCTGCACTTAATCTTGCCAATATCTATAACAAAGCTTCTATCTTCTTTAATTTCGGAACTACTGGTGCAACAGCTGGTGAAAAGATATATTTCTGGGATGATATTGCATTTGTTTCAGCTCCACCACCAGTTGGTTTAAATTTACCTGTCAGTTTTGAAGATACTGCAGCAAACTATTATGGGTTAACCGATTTTGGAGGAAATGTATCTGAAATTGTTGTAGATCCTACCAGTGCAACTAATCATGTAGTTAAAACCATAAAAACTGCAGCAGCTGAACTTTGGGCAGGAACCACCGTAGGAGGAACTGTTGGTTTTGCAACTCCTATTCCTTTTGCAGCAGGATCAACCAGTATGAGTGTTAGAGTATGGTCGCCAACTGCAGGAACACCAATCCGCTTGAAAGTAGAAAAATCTAGTGATCCAACTATCAGCGTTGAAACAGAAGCATTAACAACGATAGCTTCCGCATGGCAAACCTTGGTATTTAATTTTAGCAATCAGGTTTCAGGAACAGCAGCACTTAATCTTGCCAATATCTATAATAAAGCTTCTATTTTCTTTAATTTCGGAACTACCGGAACTACAGCCGGCGAAAAGATATATTTCTGGGATGATATTGAATTTGTAACAGCTCCACCACCAGTTGGTTTAAATTTACCTGTCAGTTTTGAAGATACTACTGCTAACTTTTATGGTTTAACTGATTTTGGAGGAAATGTATCTGAAATCGTTGTAGATCCTACCAGTTCAACTAATCATGTAGTTAAAACCATTAAAACTGCAGCAGCTGAACTTTGGGCAGGAACTACCGTAGGAGGTACCGTTGGTTTTGCTTCACCAATTCCTTTTGCAGTTGGATCAACCAGCATGAGTGTTAGAGTATGGTCGCCAACTGCAGGGACACCAATCCGTTTGAAAGTTGAAAAGGCTAGTGATGCTACAATTAGTGTTGAAACAGAAGTATTAACAACAGTTGCTTCCGCATGGGAAATCTTGGTATTTAATTTCAGCAATCAGGTTACAGGAACAGCAGCACTTAATCTTGCCAATATCTATAACAAAGCTTCTATTTTCTTTAATTTCGGAACTACTGGTGCAACAGCCGGTGAAAAGATATATTTCTGGGATGATATTGCATTTATAACACCTCCACCACCTCCTGGATTGACTATGCCTGTTAATTTTGAAGACACGATAGCTAACTATTACGGATTAACCGATTTTGGAGGAAATGCATCTGAAATAGTTGTAGACCCTACCAATGCAACTAATCATGTAGTTAAAACCATTAAAACAGCTGGAGCTGAACTTTGGGCAGGAACTACCGTAGGAGGAACAGCTGGTTTTGCTACTCCAATGCCTTTTGCAGTTGGATCAACAAGTGTGAGTGTTAGAGTTTGGTCACCAACTGCAGGAACTCCAATTCGCCTTAAAGTTGAAAAATGGAACGATCCTACGATTAGTGTTGAAACTGAAGCAATGACAACAGTAGCTTCTGCCTGGCAAACCTTGGCTTTTGATTTCAGCAATCAGGCAGCTGGAACAGCAGCTTTAAACCTTGCACATTCTTACAACAAAGCATCTATCTTCTTTAACTTTGGTACTACTGGTGCTGCAGCTGGAGAACAGACATATTACTGGGATAATATGGAATACGGAAATACCATAAATGTTAAAGATTTAGATCCTTTAAATAGCAATGTTTCAATATATCCTAATCCAGCAGAAAGTATTCTCTTTATAAATTCAAACATAACTTTAAGTAAAGTTTCTATTTTCAATGTAATTGGTGAGAATATTAAAGAATATGATTATGAATTGAACTGCATTAATGTAAATGATCTTAAAACTGGTCTTTATATAATCAGGTTAACTGATATAAATGGTAAAACTCTTTCTTCCAAGTTTGTTAAGAAGTAAACTTTTGATAATAAATAACATTTATCCCTTCTTCGGAATAAGAAGGGATAAATGTTTTTAAGACGGAATATCAAACTCGTAATTTAATTAAAAAAGCATTACCAGGTTATCTTCAAACTTAGTTGCATGAATAGGGAAACAATTTTTTTAGGAGGCATACAGATTAATTACCAGAATGCAAAGGTTGATGGTCAATTTGTAGAAATTGAAAACGAAAAATTTTATAAAATCTGCAACTACAACCAGATGCCTGATTTCTTTATGACCATTGTAAGTGATTCTGATCATTGGATGTATATTTCAAGTAATGGTTCTCTTACAGCTGGAAGGAAAGATCGGAATAATGCTTTATTCCCTTATTATACTGTTGATAAAATTCATGATTACAGGGGTTTAACCGGAAGTAAAACCTATCTGCTGATTAATAAAGAAAATCAAAAATATTTCTGGGAACCTTTTTCAGCAGAATCAGAAAAAATATATAAAATTCAAAGAAATATTTATAAAAGTATTTACGGAAATAAAATCATTTTCGAAGAGAAAAATATTGACTTAGGAATTGGTTTTCAATATGGCTGGTATAATAGCGAGAAATACGGATTCGTAAAGAAATCGGTTATTTGTAACCTTAATAACGAATCTGTTACAGTTGATGTGCTTGATGGAATTAAAAATATACTTCCTAATGGAGTAGGTTTTGATTTTCAAAATGCATATAGTAATTTACTTGATGCTTATAAAAAAGCTGAACTGCTCAAAGAAACAAAACTGGGTTTGTATATGCTAAGCTCAATTCCGGTTGATAGAGCCGAACCAAGCGAATCGCTTAAAACTACAACTGTTTGGGCTGAAGGTTTGTTCCAAAATACTAAAATTCTTATTTCTGAACATCAGGTTGATAATTTTAAAAAGGGACAAGCTGTTGAAACCGAAACTAATATCAGGGCAGCCCGTGGTTCATACTATGTAAATTCAAGTTTTGAGCTTTTAAAAAATGCCAGTAAAGATTGGATAATCATTGCTGAAATAAATCAGGAAAGTGGTGATGTAGCAAACCTGAATAATGCCATTAAAATTACGAATAATTTCAAACAACTGGTTGAAGATGATATAATAAAAGGAACAACAAATCTGAAGAGAATTGTATCTGGTGCTGATGGGATGCAGTTGAGTAATGACGAGTTAAGCTCTGCACGTCATTTTTCCAATACTTTATTTAATGTAATGAGAGGTGGGGTTTTTACCTGCAATTATACACTTGATAAAAATGATTTTCTTTTATTTGTAAGCCAAATAAATAATGAGATTTCAGATATGCATAAGGAATGGCTCCGTATGCTACCTGAATCAATTAGTTATATGGAATTAAAGAAACTTGCTGAAACTACTTCTAATATTGATTTGATAAGGATTTGTAACGAATATCTTCCGCTTACATTCAGTCGCAGACATGGTGATCCGAGCCGGCCATGGAATCAGTTTTCGATAGAAACAAAAAATCAGGATGGCTCAGTAAAATTAAATTATCAGGGTAACTGGCGGGATATTTTTCAGAATTGGGAAGCCCTCAGTATTTCCTATCCTGAGTTTATTGAAGGGATGATCAGTAAGTTTTTAAATGCAACTACAGCGGATGGTTATAATCCTTAT
>CAZYEM010000236.1:0-6502 GCA_964646395.1 uncultured Bacteroides sp. | reverse complement strand
AAACTGTTTAAATTATTTATAGAAATCCATATCCCATTCATTTATCCATTTTATTACCGGCTCGTTGTTTTTATTAAATTGTAAAGGAAGCCATAAGTATCTGGAGTTCTTTAAATCTGTTGGAATCCACCTGTCGGCCAAAAATACAAATGCATCTTCTTGACCATATATTTTTTGTACATAGGTGCTTTGCCCAAAAAAGGTTACCTCCGCATAAATTCCTTCGCATGGATTACCAATGGTTTTATAGGGGCCATTTATATTTTCTGCCACATCACATTGGGCCGGATTTGCAATCCATCCTGTTGTTCCTGATGTTATCAAGTAGTATTTACCTTTTCTTTTGAATAAAGCCGGAGCTTCCCTGCCCTGGGGCGGACCTTCACAATGCAAATGGCTTGTAAAAGTGCCCGTTAATGAAAGATAATCTTCAGATAGTTCAGCAATAACAATTTTATCATGCCATCCTGAGCCAAATATTAAATAGGCTTTCCCATCATCATCCTTAAATACAGTCATGTCGCGACTTTCGAAACCTAGTGGTCTAAAGCTTTCCCTGAAAAAGAACGGGCCTTTAGGACTATCGCTTACTGCAATCCCGACCTGTGCTTTTTGATATAGCGAATCATCTACATGAAACCACATGACAAATTTCCCGGTTTTGTCATTGAAAATTACTTTGGGGCGTTCAAGAACATTTTGAAGATAAAGGGCACTTTTTGGATCATCTGTTACTGCCGGCAATACAATACCTTCATTTCCCCAGTTATAAAAATCGGTGGACGAATAACAATTAATGCCAATTATGTCAGTCCGTAGCCTCGGAAATTTGGTATACGTATCTTTATTTTCGCCGTACCAATAATAAACTCCTTTGTGGTAAAGCATTCCTCCGCCATGCGACTGAATGAGCTTTCCATGCGTATCATACCATTCCTGACCAGGTTTGATGGATTTACTTTCCACTATTTTTCCAGGGTTATTATTGGAATTTCCTGCTTTGCATCCATAAAAAATGAAAACCAGGCCCAACAAGCCGAGACAAAAAGAACCTCTCATTTTGTGTAATCTTGACATTTTACTAATTTTTACATTTTGCATAAATCCCTGGTTAATTCAGATTTCATCAAATAAAGGTGAAATCTTGGATTTTCTCTTTACCCAGGGTAATGTTGACGACCGTGAACCTCTGAATGACAAGAACTTTCATGATAAGATCTTCGGAAAACTATTTGGGGATAAGGGATATATCTCCAAAATTATGCTTGAGAATTTACAGATTGACTTTAATAATCACTCATTCGAAATTTATAGGAATACAATCATGATTATTATACAAGAAAGAACCTGATAAATATTTAATTGAAGGAGATAATACAAGTCAATCTGTAACCCATCAGCAATTAAAAATGTCTTTTAAATATTATTGAATATACCCAGGGTTCTCCACCAGATTAGGATTATTAACTATTCTTCCCTGTCCGATAGGCAAGTAGTAATTTCTACCTGCAAAAACCCTGGTTATTCCAACCTCACCAGGTTTTAATGTAGCGGTATATTTACGGGCGGGATAATTATATACCCATTCTATCCTTTGAAAACTTTTACCATCCAAAACATTAACCGCAATCCGCCATCTTCTCAGGTCCCAATAGCGATGTTCTTCATAGGCCAATTCAACAGCTCTTTCATTTTGAATATCTTGAATGGTAAGGGTAGTTTTGGGTGCAATTCCAGCACGACCGCGGATCTCATTGATAAATGATAAGGCCTGATTCGTATTCTGTAATTGAAAAGCAGCCTCTGCTGCATTCATATACATTTCACCTGTCCTGAAAATGATAAAATCACTGCCATCCCTCAATTCGACAGGAGCTATTTCAGATTCATTGAGTCGCTTTCTGATCTGCAGGCCATTTCCGGCATTTCGAGCAGGTGCAGAGAATGACCAGCTGGACGAAGGATCGGGAGCGACAGTTGACTGATGAAAATATACAAAACCAGTCTGCCAGGGAGATTCCGGATAAAATAAAGAAGCTTTAAACCTAGGATCTTTGTTACCGAACAATTTATTGATATCAAGCAAGGTTTTGCCATCGAAAAGAGATATATCAAGAGTATTAGTAGAGCCATCTATATCTTCATAAAGCTTGGCAAACTCCCGAAAAACGAGCGTACCGGATCCCCATCCACCCTGAAAAGGCATCGGTGCAAGGTAAGTGTTCAAGCTATGTACTTTCTGTCGATTATAATCATATATTTCAGCAAGAATCACTTCAGGATTTGCATCTGGGGTAAAAATCGCGGTATAATTAGCCTTTTTATCTTTATTTCCCTTGTACAAAGGATGAGGGCTATTATTGATCACTTCCATAGAAGCATCGTATGCTTTTTGGAAATATGAACTAGCTTCGGAAGCAGAAAATCCTAAAAGACCATCAAGTTGCCGGCTTCCATATTTAGCGATGCTACCTGCATATAACATAGCCCTGCTTTTAAGTGCCAGCGCGGCCCATTTTGAAATACGGCCATATTCGGAGGAAGGTAAATTTCCTGGTAATACTTGAGAAACAGCATCCATTTCAGCAGAAATGAAGTCATAGATTTCCTTTTCCGAATTTCTTTTAACAAATAGAACGTCGTAAGGATCATCAATATTTTGTGGTTTAGTAATAAGGGGAACACCGCCATATCTTTTTACCAATTCAAAGTACATAAATGCTCTAAGAAACCGGGTTTCTGCACTTAATCTAATTTTAAAACTTTTGTCAAAGTTTCCATCTTCAATTAAAATCATCAGTTCATTGGCAGCCCGGATGTTAACATATGGCCAATATTCCAAATGGTCTGGAGCTCCTTTTTGGTCAATTACCGCTCCCGGTGCTCCATATCCAAAGGTAGCTTCTCCTCCAAAACTGGTAAGAGCCATCATAAATATATCATTTCCACCGGTATGCCATCGAACAGATGAATGAACATTATTATAGAGGTCCTGTATCAACACAGGATCATTTTTTACTGCAACATCAGATATTATATTTGTTGGTTTAATATCCAATAAATCTTCGCATGCATTAAAATGAAATGCAAGTACTAAGAGTACAATAAGTTTTAGATATTTATTTTTTTTCATTTCTTAAAAATTTAAAATTTCATAAGTTACAATGTTATCCGAATACCAAAAGCAATAGTTTTTACCGGAAGAAACTCCCGGCCATCATTCAATGTTACTTCCGGGTCAATTACTTTTTTCCAGATTCCCAGGTTACTTAAAGTAAACAAATTAGAACCCGCGAAATAGATAGAAGCATTTTCAATCTTGATTTTAGCTATAAGATTTTTTGGCAAATTGTAACTTAAGTTGAAACTTTTTAATTTCATATACCAAACATGCAATTGCCAATAATCACTAAGTCTTAAACTGTTAGGTGTTTTTCCGCCGGCAAACAAAGGCAATAATTTAGCATCGGGATTTATAATATATTGATCTCCTGGTTCTCCGCCTACAATAGCCCGATTATCATAATGTATTTGTAGAGGATTTGATTCTTGGTCTGGGTAGCCAATTCCAACAGCTAATTCCGTATTAAGATCAGTTGCTCCCTGAAATAGTAAATCAAGGCTGAAGTTTTTGTAAGAGGCACCCATGTTGACTCCAAAATTAGTTTTTGGCAAACCTGACTTACCAATAGGAACTTCATCCCGCCAATCAATTATTTTATCTCCGTTTTGATCAATGTATTTAAGGTCGCCCACCATCATCTGTTTGTTAGGAACTTTACCAATATTGAGATCCTGATTCACCGGGTATGCATTTATCTCTTTCTGAGACAGGAAAGTTCCATCTGTTTTATAACCCCAAATCAAATCATCCCATTGCCCCTTTAATTGATATCTGTTGTTATAAACCGGATCAGCAGATATATTTTCCTGTACTTTAATATATTTACCTCTTGCCCAGGAAATCATCGGATTGAAATAATAGGAAAATTTACCGATGGTATTTTTATGCGTTAACAATAATTCAAATCCCCTGTTGTCCCTCTTATCCAGGTTAATTAGAGGCAGGGTTGCTCCAAATGTAGAAGGAACGGAAGCTAAAGGTTGAGCTAAAATATTTTCCCGCAAACGATAAAAAACATCCAGTTCAAAACCCAGCAATCCTTTCCAGAACCCTGCATCCAACCCAACGTTATATATTTTCATAGTTTCCCAGGTGATTAAAGGGTTGGCTAAGCCTCTGGAAGAGATCATGGGATACGCTCCGGTTCCAAATAACTGAGAGTTACTGGAAATATTATATCCTGTCAAGTAGTTAAAACTGGATACGGCATCAAATCCCATTTTCCCAACAGAGCCTCTAAGTTTGAGGTTTTCAATAAAGGGAAAATTATCCCGAATAAAAGATTCATTCGAGATTCTCCAGGCAGCGCTGAATCCCGGAAAGTATCCCCAACGGCTTTCAGGCGGATATTGAGCAGATGCATCTGCCCTCATTGTTAACTCAAATAAGTATTTGGATTTAAAATCATAATTTAAACGACCAATTATTCCCATCCGACCTGACTCGATGTAATCTTCACTATTCGTCAATCCTGCAATTTGACCGTAATTCAAATAGGGAGCTTCAAAAGAAAGAAGATTATTTCTCCCGGCGTAAACATTGTTTCTTATAAAGGTTCTGTATTCCCATGTAGCCATAGCCTTTAATTGATGGTCACCAAATTGGTTTTCATAGTTGAGGCTGAAAGAAGGAAGCAGATCCCTGGAGGAAACTGTGTTTACATTGATAGAATTTGTCCCCTGGCTTCCCCAGTCAATCCACTCTTTAGCTGTCCCTGCTGCAGAAGGATCATATTCATAAACTTGTTGCGGCTTACTAGCTATTCGGTTATTAAGATCGAATTTGGTAAAATTAAGTCTGGCAGATGCCTTCAATTTATTGATGAATGGTATATTATAGTTAACTTCAATGGCGCCCTGTAAGGTATTTTCTTTATCCAAGTTAAAGCCGGAATACTCTTTTTGACTCGCGAAATAGGGACTGCGTTTTGCAAATCCTGAATAAGACGATCTTGTGGGATCCTGTTCAATTACCGGGGGATAAAATGGCCTGGCTGATCGAGTAAAATTTAATAACTGGAATAGTCCGTTGCTTCCAAAATTTGCCCTGTCTAAAATTTTATTGGTATAGGCAAAGTCTATAGCAACACTCAGATTATCTGTAATTTTACTATTAATGTTTGAGCGAATATTATAACGCTTCAATGTATAGTCTGCAACACTGAAATTACTTTGCTGACTGGAATATCCCAATGACACAAAATAGGTGGTTTTATCGTTTCCTCCACTCGAGTTTATATTATGCTGTTGGAGAGGTGCCCATGGCCGCAGCATGGCTTTTCCCCAGTTATATCCTTCAAAGGGTTTGCCATCCAGAAGGTTTGTTAAGGTTTTGGCCTTAGGATCATAAGATAAGTACTTTGGCATAAAAGAATTAAGGTTTAATCCTCTTTCAACTACTAATTCTGCAAATTCCCTGGCATTAACTTGTTCGGCTTGTTGAGTGACTTGAGAAAAATAAACGCTACCATTATAATTTATTTTCGGTTTGTTTGTATCTCCCCTTTTTGTGGTAATCAAAATAACGCCATTCCCTGCCCTGGCACCATAAACAGCAGCGGATGCATCTTTTAGCAAACTGATTGATTTTATATCGTTGGGATCTATCAGGCTTAAATCACCCTCAATGCCATCAACCATAACCAGGGGATTGCTGAAACCCCGGATATTAATAGTGGCATTGTCGCTACCTGGCAGACCACTTTCCTGTCTGCTTTGTAATCCAGGTACCTGTCCAATTAAAAGTTCCGATGTATTAGCAGCAGGTCGTTTTGTGAGATTTTTATCCCCTATGCTTCCAACAGCACCAGTTAATGTTTTTTTTATCTGTGTTCCATATCCAATAGCTACAACTTCATCAAGTCCAATTGCTTCTTCGGCCAACACTATATTAATCGAGGATTGATTGCCTATTTTAATTTCCTGGGTTTTCATCCCAACAAACGAAAACTGCAAGGTGGCATTTTCAGGAATATTGGAGAGAGCGTAATTACCACTATTATCCGTTATTACCCCTGTTGTTGTTCCTTTTATAACTACTGAAGCGCCGGGGAGTGTGGCTCCGGAAGAGTCAGTGACTTTGCCGGAGATGCTCTTTTTTTGTTGCTCACTCATAAAAGGCTCCATCTCGTTTTTGTCATACAGGGCGATCTGACGGCCAATGACTTTGTACTTGACGGTAGTATTGGCTAAAACGGCATCCAGAATGTCGAAAATTGTTTTTTGGTTGGCATTGACCGATACAGCCATGCTTACATCTACACTCTCGTTATAGAAGAACTTGAATTCGCTTTGCCCTTCAATGGCATGGAGCAGGTTCAGCAAGGTTGAGTTGTTTTCAGCAACGTTCAGTTTTGTGTTCTGCGAATAGGTACTGGAG
>CAZYEM010000235.1:0-6573 GCA_964646395.1 uncultured Bacteroides sp. | reverse complement strand
CAAAACAAAATACATTTTGCCGTACACGGACATACAGTTGCTGAAGTTATCTTTAATCGTGCCAATGCTGAAAAAGAATATATGGGTTTGATGACTTTTTCCGGTAATCGTCCTTATTTGAAAGATGTTGTAATTGCAAAAAATTATTTAAACGAAAATGAATTACGTTCACTTGGACAAATTGTTTCAGGGTATTTGGATTTTGCTGAACGTCAGGCTGAACGTGAGCAAACAATGACAATGAATGATTGGGCTGAACATTTAGACAGAATTCTGATAATGAGTGGTGAAAATTTGTTGAAAGGTGCTGGTACAATCAAGCATGAAGATGCAATTGAAAAAGCAACCACAGAATATAAAAAATATCAGCAAAAAACACTAAGTGAAGCTGAGAAAAACTATTTGGAAAGTTTTAAATTGTTAGAAAAGAAAACTAAGCAGAAGAAGTAATGCTGCATATTTGCAAGCACAATACCAAAGTACATTTGCTACAATAAATCAAAGCTTAATTAAACCTGCCGTATGGTAGTTAGCTTGTAAGAACAACTCACTGCGGATTTTTCTAAAAAAGATAATGCAAAGATTATGATTGCAATAATAAACGCAAAAACCCCGATAGTATCCAAACTACCGGGGTTTATTATATAATTGATTTTGTAAATCGCTAAGCTTCTTCCGTCTTCTTAAATCTTATCTCCCGAATTTTTCAGGATATTATACAGAAACTCTCTGGCCCTGAAAAGTTGTGCTTTAACAGTACCCAACGGAAGATCAAGTTCTACAGATATTTCTTCATAGGAAAATTCATTGAAATAGCGCAATTCAATTAGCGTACGATAATGAGGTTTAAGCCTTTCTACTACCTGTCGCATTAGTTTTATTTTCTGACTCTCTATAAATTTTTCTTCCGGATCCAATCCTTCAAAAGGAATATTCTGAGCCATTTCCGAAGTTTCATTATTATTATCATACCCTTTATTCATCGAAAAGGTCATTTTCTTTTTTCTTCTTATAAAGTCAATACAGTTGTTGGTTGCAATTTTAAAAAGCCAGGTACTAAAAGCAAAATCAGGAGTATATTGGCTTAAATTTTTGAATGCTTTTCCGAATGCTTCTATTGTTAAATCATCTGCATCAGTAGCATCATTAGTCATTTTAAGTAACATGTAATAAAGCGAATCACGATAATTATTCATCAAATCTGCATACGCTTTCTGATCGCCTTTTTCCAGGGCAAGACGAACTAAATCGTAATCGCGTAACGCTTTATCGGTGAGCTTGGTGTTTATTTCCATCTATCAGGCTTTGATACAGTATTATATAAAACTAAAATTGGATTAAATAAGATAAAAAACAGTTCGAAAAATGGTATTCCTATTAAAAGATTCTTTTCATTAAGTTTAATCATAGTTCTTTTAAAAATAATCAGTTGACTGATTAATCGTAATGTAAATAACGCAAAAATAATTATTAAAGTATAATTTAAAGAAACCAATGTAGCAAAAGTAGCAAAAAAAACAATCTGAGAAAAAGAATATAAGCCTAAAATGAATTTTGTAGATAATTTGTAATATTTTCCTGAAGTTAAATGTCTTCTTTTTTGAATAATCCAATTGGAAAAAGTTTTTTTAGCTTCTGAAACCGTATGACTTTCATGCGAAATCATAATTTTTGTGTTTTTCTTTGTTGCAGCTGCATTAATAAATAAATCGTCATCACCCGATTTTATTTTATAATGACTTATAAATCCATTCTGTCTGTAAAACAAACTTTTACGATAAGCTAAATTGCGACCTACGCCCATATATGGATTTCCTGAAACAGCCATTGAAAGATATTGAATAGCTATATGAAGAGTATCGTATCGTATCATTTTATTGAGTAAACCTTTTTCTGATTTGTATTTTCCATAACCCAATACAATTTCCACCCCACTATGAAAATTTTCCTGCATTTTAGATAGCCATTCAGTACTATCTGGGTGACAATCAGCATCGGTAAGAAGTATTAAGTCATGCTTAGCACATTTAATACCAATGGATAATGGAAATTTTTTGCCTTTAAAGAAATTTACATTATCAACAAAATTTACAATTTTCAGATTTGAATATTTCTCCTGCAGAATTTTTAATAAAAAATAGGTTTCATCATCAGATACATCGTTAACAACCACTACTTCAAAATTATGATAGTTTTGTTCAAGAATTAAAGGAAGATTTTCTTTCAGGTTATAATATTCATTTTTTGCACAAATAACTACAGATACTGCTTGTGGTTGTCTGGGCTGATTTTTATTCTTAAAAAAAGCCAAACGACTAAATATTCCCCAATAATAGATTAATTGAATCAATACAGAAGCATAGAAAATAATTAATATAGTATTAAAGATCGTATTATCAGTAAGTAAGTCAAAAGTCATTTTTATAAATATTGCTTATGCAAAAATATTTATTATATGTGAATATGCCTTATCTTTGGAAAAATTTTTTAAACATATTTTCAAAAACATAAAAACAAACTAATCAGATCAATACGATATATTGATTGGTTTTTACTGACAAAAGGATGGATTTTACAATAAAAGGACTGGATAAAAACTCAAATGCAAGAGCTGGAGAGATAATTACAGAGCATGGTATTATACAAACACCAATTTTTATGCCTGTTGGAACTGTTGGCTCTGTTAAAGCTGTGCATCAGAGAGACTTAAAGGAAGATATAAAAGCTCAGATTATATTAGGAAATACCTATCATTTATATTTACGCCCAGGTTTGGATACTATGGAAAAAGCAGGAGGCCTGCATAAATTTAATGGCTGGGATAAACCAATATTAACAGATAGTGGTGGTTATCAGGTTTATTCTTTATCGGGAACTCGAAAGATGAAGGAGGAAGGTGTTGTTTTTCAGTCGCATATAGATGGTTCGCGTCATAATTTTACACCCGAAAAAGTAATGGATATACAACGGATAATAGGAGCTGATATTATTATGGCATTTGATGAATGTACACCGTATCCATGTGAATATGAATATGCAAGTAAATCAATGGAATTAACCCATCGCTGGCTAAAAAGATGTATTCAGCAATTTGACAATTCATCTCCTAAGTATGGATATTCACAAACTTTATTTCCTATTGTTCAGGGAAGTGTATATCGCGATTTGCGAATAAATTCAGCTGAAGAAATTGCATCTCACAATCGGGAAGGAAATGCTATTGGTGGTTTATCAGTAGGAGAGCCAGTTGAAATAATGTATGAATTAACTGAACTTGTATGTGGAATCTTACCAAAAGAAAAACCACGATATTTAATGGGAGTTGGAACCCCAGCCAATATTTTGGAAAGTATTGCGTTAGGTATTGATATGATGGATTGTGTGATGCCAACCCGCAATGCCCGAAATGGGATGTTATTTACCAGTGAAGGTATTATAAATATTAAAAATGAAAAATGGAAAAATGATTTCTCTGCAGTTGATCCAAATGGAATGAGTTATGTTGATAGTCAATATTCGAGAGCTTATCTGCGTCATTTGTTTCAGGCTCAGGAAATGTTGGCAGCAATGATTGCAAGTATTCATAATTTAAATTTTTATTTGTGGTTGGTAGGTGAAGCAAGAAAAAGAATAATTGATGGAAGTTTTACTGATTGGAAAAATGGAATGGTTAAAAAATTAGCCAGTCGTTTATAAAAATATTAAAATGCTTAAAAAACTTGATTTATATATTATTAGAAAGTTTCTGGGAACTTTTTTCTATGCAATAGCATTAATTATTATTGTTGTAATAATTTTTGATGTATCTGAAAAAATAGATGATTTTTATGAAAAACAAGCTCCATTAAAGGAGATTATTTTTAATTATTATCTAAATTTTGTTCCTTATTTCGTAAATCTTTTCAGTCCGTTATTTACATTTGTGGCGGTAATTTTTTTTACTTCCAAAATGGCTTCCAATACCGAAGTTATTGCAATTCTAAATTCAGGAATAAGTTTTAAAAGATTTTTATTACCATATATTTTATCAGCAATTGTTATTGGAATTATGAATTTTTATTTGGCTAACTTTCTTATTCCTAATGTAAATGTTCATAGATTGGCATTTGAAAAAAAATATATCAAAGACACTAAAAAAGTCAATCAGTTCAATGTTCATCTTCAGGTTGAAAAAGGTACTTTCCTTTATTTAGAAGGTTTTGATGTTTCAAATAATACAGGATATAGATTTTCAATTGAAAAAGTAAATGAAACAGGCTTATATTATAAACTAACATCAGATCAGATCAGTTGGGACAGTTTAAGTGGTAAATGGTTGTTGTCAAACTATTTAATCAGACAAATAAGTGGAATGAATGAAACAATAATTAGAGGAGATAAAATGGATACTATAATGAATGTACATCCATCTGATTTCTCAAAAGAATTAAAACCAGTTGAAACAATGGATTATAATGAGTTAAGAAAATTTATTACTCAAGAAAAGCTTAGAGGTTCAGATAGAGTTAAGTTTTATGAGGTTGAAAAATATCAAAGGATTTCATTTCCCTTTGCAACAATTGTTCTAACATTAATTGGCGTTTCTTTATCTTCACGAAAAGTAAGAGGTGGCATAGGTTTAAATCTGGCATTTGGCTTAGCAATCACATTTGCTTTTATATTATTCATGAAGATTTCAACAGTTTTTGCAACTTTTGGAAATTTACCGGCTTCATTGGCTGTTTGGATACCGATATTGTTATTTGGTATTTTAGCAATTCAATTAATTAATAAAGCACCTAAATAAAATTACAATAAAGTTTTGACATATAAAAACTTATTTGTATTTTTGCCGTCCAATTAAAAATTTTTACTAATAATTAAAAAAGAAAGAGGTATTCATTATGATTATCGTTCCAATTAAAGAAGGCGAAAACATTGACCGCGCTTTAAAAAAACTGAAAAGAAAATTTGAAAAAACCGGCGTTGTAAAAGAATTGCGTCTCAGACAAAAATTCACAAAACCTTCTGTAATCCAAAGGGAACAACGTTTGAAGGCTATTTACGTTCAACAACTTCACCAGGATGCTGAAAATATGTAGTTAAAAACATCATAACCGAATTTAAAGAAAAACTTGCAAAATACAATATAATATTGTAATTTTAGCAAGTTTTTCTGTTTATAACGGTTTTATTTTAAGTTTAAAATTCTTTTTTCTTTTAATTTATTTTAAATGTCAATTGAAGCTTTTTTACAATTTATTAGTTTTGAGAAACGATTTTCTATTAACACATGTATTGCATATAGAAATGATTTAGAACAATTTATCGTTTTTTTACAGTTGAATAATTTATCTGAAGATATAAATGAAGTAACACACCAGATAATTCGTTCATGGTTAAGTTCTATGGTAGAAAATGGGGTTGAAACAAGAAGTGTAAATCGTAAAATATCAGTTTTAAAAACGTACTTTAGATTTTTAATTAAAGAAAATGAAATAAAAGTAAATCCAATGCAGAAGATTGTTTCTCCAAAGATGTCAAAGAAAATTACACCTTACATCGAAGAAGAAAATCTTATTAAGATGCTTGAAGAAGAAGAAACGAAAGAAGGCTTTTGCGAAATCAGAAACTATTTGATACTTGAGATATTTTATGAAACAGGAATAAGATTATCGGAACTTATAAATATTAAAATTGAAGATATTGATTTTTATAATTTAACACTAAAAGTAATAGGGAAAAGAAATAAGGAACGACTAATACCGATTACAAAAACGCTAAAGGACAAAATAATTTTATATTTGGAACATAAAGGAAAAGAGACATTTACGAATTCAGGAAAAGAAAATTATTTATTTTTAACAAAAAAAGGAAAAAAAGTTTATCCAAAATTCGTTTATAGAATAGTTTTATACTATCTTAGCAGAATAACAACAAACAAAAAAAAGAGTCCGCATGTGCTACGCCATACATTTGCAACACACATGCTAAACCATGGAGCAGACCTGAATGCAATTAAAGAGATATTAGGACATTCAAATTTAAGTGCAACACAGATTTACTCACATAACTCTATTAATAAATTAAAAAACATTTATAAACAAGCTCATCCACGAGCATAAATTAGGAGGTTAACTATTATGAAAGTAACGATTAACTCGGTAAAATTCAAAACCGATAAGAAATTAGAGGAATTTATTAATGAAAAAGTTCAAAAGCTAACAACCAACTATAATGATATAATTGGGAGTGAAGTTATACTCAAATTAGAGAATAATGAGAATTTAGAGAACAAAGTTACTGAAATCAGGCTAATGATTCCGGGAAATGATTTGTTTGCAAAAAAAATAAGTAAGTCGTTTGAAGAATCTACAGATCAGGCTATTGACGCATTAAGAAAGCAATTAATCAAGCATAAAGATAAGCTCAGAGGAATTTAATTTGAAAAAAAAGTAAATATTTTTTGGTTGGTATTAAAAATTTATATATTTTTGCAGTCCTTTTAAAACAAAGGACTGTTTTTTTTAAAGAATGTTAAAATGCCAATGCCGATGTAGCTCAGTTGGCCAGAGCAGCTGATTTGTAATCAGC
>CAZYEM010000234.1:0-6704 GCA_964646395.1 uncultured Bacteroides sp. | reverse complement strand
CAGTAAAGAAGAAATAGAAGCTCTTGAAATACAACATAATGAAGCTCCTCATCTAAGGGTTTTGCAAAAAGCACTGGCAAAAGACATGTGTATTAGGGTACATTCCGAAGAAGATTACAATGCAGCAATTGAAGCATCTGAAATTCTTTTCGGGAAAGGTACAACTGAAACGTTAAAACGGATGTCAGAAGACACATTATTATCAGTATTTGAAGGAGTTCCTCAATGTGAAGTTTTAAAAACCGACATAGAAACAGGAGTTAATATTGTTGATTTTGTAAGCGAAAAAACCGGAATTTTTCCATCTAAAGGCGAAGCCCGCAGAATGCTGAAAGACAATGGAGTATCAGTAAATAAAGAAAAAGTAACCGAAGCAACTATGATTACCTCCGATTTGCTTTTAAATGATAAATACCTGATAGTTCAGAAAGGGAAAAAGAATTATTATCTGGTAATTATTTCATAATCCGTTAATTCATACTCTTTCATATTTTTATTTCAAAAATATATTATCTTTGTAAAATGAATTTGGTTTTAGAAAATATTAATACAATCAGGCAATTGTGTATAAAACACAAAGTAAGCAAGTTATATGCTTTTGGTTCGGTTTTAACAAATAAATTTTCTAATGAAAGTGATATTGATTTAATTGTTGATTTTGAGAATGTAGACTTAAATAGTTATGCTGATAATTATTTTGATTTTAAGTTTTCTTTAGAAGATACTTTCAATAGAAAAGTTGATTTATTGGAAAATAAAGCCATTAAAAATCCATTTTTAAAAAAGGTAATTGATTCATCTAAACAGTTAATTTATGGTTGATGAAATAAATACATGGTTGTATGATATTTTACAATCGATAAATGAGATTGAAAGCTATTATTTTGAAAGACCAAAAGAATTTTTGGTCTTTGTAAATGATATTCGTACAAAAAGAGCTATAGAAAGAAATTTAGAAATAATTGGAGAATCATTAAATAGAATTATTAAGCAATTTCCTGATATTCAAATTTCAAATTCCAGAAAAATTATTGATTTAAGAAACAGAATCATACATGGTTATGATACCATTGCTGATGAAGTAATTTGGGGTATAATTATAAATCATATCCCCATTTTAAAGAAAGAAATAGAATCAATTTTAGAATCATAGTATTTTTTATCTGCTCAATTTAAGACAATATTTAGTTAAACTTTTAAGATACTGATATTTAAAACTTTATCAATGTTGAAGTTGTTTGCATAATGTATTAATTATCAATTAAAAAAACTTTGCAAGAAAAACTTTGTCAAAGTTTAACGAACTAGTGTAAGACTAACACAATTTAATTTTCCACCCAATGGAGGATTAAGTTTCGACACTTTTACTTCTGCTTTTATAACGCCTGGAAACTCTTTGTAAAGTTCATCCAAGATACGTTTTGCAACGTTTTCGAGTAATTTCGACTTTATTGCCATCTGCTTTTTTATCATCAGATAAACACTTAAATAATTGATGGTAAGATGCAAATCATCATGAATAGCAGCATCATTAACATCTGCTTCAATACTTAAATCAACCAAAAATTTAGTTCCAATCACTTGTTCTTCCTTAAAACAACCGTGATAAGAAAAAAACTCCATTCCTTCCAATTTTATTAACGACATAATTTATGATATTCAAATTGTTGACTAATTTATTTCTAAACTTCAAACCTACGTATTTTTTTTGAATATTAATGAAAAGCAGAAAAAAATATAGGGGATATGTAATAAATCTTTAATTTTGTACTTTAAAATATTTGAAATGGAAGAAAATACTACCAATGTTAATAATAAGCCTACGCTTAATTTTATTGAAGAAATTGTTGAACAAGATATTAAAAGCGGGAAAAACGAAAGTCGTGTTCATACACGTTTTCCGCCAGAACCA
Organism: uncultured Bacteroides sp.; assembly: GCA_964646395.1. Classification (GTDB taxonomy): domain Bacteria; phylum Bacteroidota; class Bacteroidia; order Bacteroidales; family JACABE01; genus JACABE01. Next base: position 4,792 of record CAZYEM010000234.1, on the reverse strand, counting down.
AATGGTTATCTGCATATTGGACATGCAAAATCCATTTGCCTGAATTTTGGTTTAGCAAACGAATATAATGGAAAATGCAATTTACGTTTCGACGATACCAATCCTACCAAAGAAGATGTTGAATATGTTGATTCTATTCGCGAAGATGTAAAATGGCTCGGATTTGATTGGGCCGGAGAGTATTATGCTTCCGATTATTTTGATCAGTTATACGATTGGGCTGTTCAGCTTATAAAAATAGGTAAGGCTTATGTTTGTGATCTTACTCAGGAGGAAATGAGTACTTACCGTGGCACACCAACTAAACCGGGTATTGAAAGTCCGTTTCGCAATCGTAGTGTAGAAGAGAATCTTGATTTGTTTTTAAGAATGAAGAATGGTGAGTTTGCTGACGGTAGCAGAGTGTTGCGTGCTAAAGTTGATATGTCATCGCCCAATATGCACATGCGCGATCCTATTTTATACCGTATTTTGCATTCCGAACATCACCGTACAGGAAATAAATGGTGTATTTATCCGATGTACGATTATGCTCACGGTCAAAGCGATTCTATAGAAGGTATTACACACTCAATATGTACGTTAGAGTTTGAAGTACATCGCCCATTATATGAATGGTTTATTAAAACACTTGAAATTCACGCTCCTCAACAAATTGAATTTGCACGTCTAAATATAAGTTATACCTTAATGAGTAAACGAAAATTACTTGAACTGGTAAACGAAAAATACGTTAGTGGTTGGGACGATCCAAGAATGCCAACTATTTGCGGAATTCGCCGCAGAGGTTATACACCTTATTTTTTTCTGAATTTCGCCGAAATAATTGGAGTTGCAAAACGCGATAATGTTATAGATGTTGCTCTTTTAGAACATTGTATCCGCGAAGATCTGAATAAAAAAGCCATGCGTGTAATGGCAGTTTTAAATCCATTGAAAGTAGTTATTGATAATTATCCTGAAACTTCAGAGGAACTGGATGCTATCAATAATCCTGAAGATGAATCAGCTGGAAGCCGTAAAGTTCCGTTTTCGAAGATAATTTACATTGAACGTGATGATTTTATGGAAGAACCTTCTAAAAAATATTTCCGTTTATCACCAGGCAATGAAGTTAGGCTACGTTATGCTTATTTTATTAAATGTGAAAGCTTTGTAAAAGATGAAAATGGAGAAATCATTGAAATCCATTGCACTTATGATCCTGCATCCCGTGGAGGAAATTCTCCGGATGGCAGAAAAGTAAAAGGAACCATTCACTGGGTTTCTGCAAAACATGCTGCAGATATTGAAGTACGTTTATTTGAAAGATTATTTAATGCTTATAATCCGGAAGAATATCCTGAAGGAGGAAGTTATAAAGATAATCTGAATCCGGATTCAATTAAAGTTCTTAATACTTGTAAAGCTGAACCATTTTTGAAAAACGTTGCAGTATTGAGCAATTATCAGTTTGAACGTTTAGGATATTTTTGTGTAGATCAGGATTCTGAAGAAGGTAAAATGGTTTTTAACAGAATTTTATCATTAAAAGATTCATGGGCAAAAATTGAGAAAAAGGAAAAATAATTTTGGTTTATATTGTTATAATAAACAAAAAGCCTTGTAACAAATTGTTGCAAGGCTTTTTTAATAAAAACTGTTTAGTTTATTCTTTTCTGAATACTTTGGGTTTTACTACAGTAAAGGTTCTGATAATGTTAAAACCAAAGAAAATATCTCCTTTATTCCATTTACCTTGTGTTTCGGTAATAAATCCCCTTTCGAATAAGGGTTGTGAATTGGTGAAAAACAATTGAAAAACATGTCCACCTGTTTCAATGTCCACACCTAATGAAAGCGAATTGTCAAAATCATCTGCGGTTTGTCCGGGTAATAAATGGTAATATTCAGCATTTACCGACAATCTCTTGGTTAATTTATATCTTCCTCCGCCACCTAAAGCAAAAATATTGTTTTGATCGATTACACGCTTAACCAGATTTTTATGAACAAAAGAGGGCATTATTTGCAGCGACAAATTATTATTAAACTTTCGGGCAATAAGCAATTGATTTACAAAAGATAACCGTGAAGAAAAGAAATTATCCCTTGTTGGATCTTCCCATTTTAATGTATTTATTGCCATGCTACCAAAATATGAAATAGAAATTGGCATTTTCATATTATTTTGTCTTAATATCTTATACTTCACAAAACCATCAATGGTTTTTTGATAAGTACTTCTTCCTAAACCAACTTCAAGCTTATCAGTAACACCATATTCCAATCCAATCCGAATTGTAGATTGATCTAAACCCCAAAAGTTATAAGAACCTTCGTTTATTCTCCCAAAATGATGCGCAATAATAAAGTTCAGATGACCTTTTGCAACATTTTCAATCGATTGTCCAAGTATAAGATGCGTTGTTTTAAAAGTAGCAGTTGCAAATTCTTTGCTTGGTTTTTCATTACCCAATAAATCCATTAAATCCTGTGATTTAATATTTTGAGAAATGAATAAAAGAAAAAAAGCTAAAAGAATACTGTTTGTTTTCATAAAAAAGAATTTAAGTTAAAATAAATGGCATAAGGATTATTTAAAGTAAGCACAACAGATTTGAAATTCTGTCGTGCTTTAACTATCTGTTTTTAATGTATTATTTCAATTTATCGAGACTTACATTAACAGTAATATCAACATTTTCAGCAATATTTTTTAATACGGTATTCGGTATTTTGATATTATAATCTTTTATTGCAATCGAAAATTTAGCATTTGATATTATTTTTCCATCCTTAATTTCAAATATACCCGTTTGTTTTACCTTTTTTGTAACTCCATGTATTGTTAAATCTCCTTCAACCATAGCTTTATATTTACCGTTTTTAGTAAAGTTAATTTCACTAAGATTAGTTACCTTTCCTTTAAAAGTTGCATTTGGAAATTTATCTGATTCTACATAATTTTCATTGAAATGTTCTTGCATTAATGCATTTTCAAATTCAAAAGATTTCATAAGTACCTTAAAAACCAAATCTCCTGTTGAAATGTCCATGGCAGTATTAACCTGATTATTATGTGCTTCAATTTTTTCGGAAGGAGCATCTGAAAAAAATGTTATTTTACCATTTTTTGTAATATATTTTTGCCCAAAAACATTTCCTGTTATCATCAATAGAATGATAGTAATTCTTACTATATTTTTCATATTATTTAAAATTAAATTGTTTAAAATTATTCCTTTACTAAAGATGCTTTCTCTAAAATAACATCTGTATCATTAAAACCGGCACAAAAGCCTTTAATTTTAATCTCTGTTCCTGATGCAATCTTTTTAGTTTCTTCGTTAAATTTCGGAAGCATGGTACAACGTATGCCTTCATCTCCAAAATCACCTTGTTTATATACAAATGTAGCCACTACCAAAGTATCGGCAATTTCTGTTTCTGATAAGTTTCCCGATAATTCAATAACTTTTCCGTTATATTTAAGATCTGCTGTTGCTTTATCAGCAACATATTCATTATATAATACTTCTGCTTTTAATTTAAAATCAGCTTTAGCATTTTCAATATCTTTATGAGGTTTGTTTATGTATAATTTAAATACCAATATTACTGTTATTATTCCAACTGCTGCCAGAATTAATATGATTTTCAACCATTTATTCATTTTGTTCTGTTTAATTATTGGGTGAGCCCAAATCTATCCATTTTTTAATCTTCTTAATTTTACATTCATCCATTATTCCACTTGGTGGCATTGGATTAGATGTGCTGATAATTCTTGCATATAAATTTTTAGAAAGTACAGCCGCAGCTACCTCGCTATGATTTTGTAAGCTTAAATTTCCACTGGGAGCTATTCCACTATGGCAACTTATACATGATTCCTGAATAATAGGTGCAATTGTTTGATTATATGTTACATTAGTTAAATCGCAATTTGGTGTGGTGAACCGATATAAAGTTTCTTCATTATCATCATAACATCCATTTAATAGCAAAACTGAAACCAAAGTTATTGTAAAAAATTTAATTTGTTTTTTCATCGTTTTATTAGTTATTAAGTTTTCCTGCATTTATCCATTTTCTGATTTGTGTAATCTTGCAATCTGATAATTTAGCAGTGGGTGGTTTTGGCATCGGATTACTTTCATAAGAAATATCGGCTAAAATATTATCAGCGTTATCAAAAATATTCTGATAGGTTACAAGTGGTATATCATCATTAACTCCATGACAGCCCCAGCAATTTCTTTTAATAGTAGGTAAAACAGCATCATTAAATGTAAAAACATTTGTGTCACAGGCACATGAATTATCAGGTGCTCCTTGTTTTATCCATCCGTAAATTAATGTAACTTGTTCCAGATTTAATGGTGTTTTAGGAGTAGGAGGCATTTCGCTACCGATTGCATATTTATATAATTTGCTATTTTGAGGATCGCCAACTTTTACTAATTGCTTTATATTGTTATAATTACTTAAATCCGGATCTTCCCCACCAGCAGTATGGCATCCGCTATAAGCACAATTTGATTGTATAATTGGTAAAACTTCATCCTGAAAACAAATCCCCGAAGGAATCGTATTTTCATCAATTACCGGTGGTATGGATTCATGCTTGCAGCTTATTAATGAAATTAGTATTACCGTTGAATATAAATACAGAACAATTTTGTTTTTCATTTAAAAAGTAATTAAAAATTATTAAAACACAAATATAACACTTATTTTTAAAAAAGAATTGAACATCAGTTAGTTTTTATTTATTCTAAATAAGCTTTTCATAGTAAGAGAAAATCCG
>CAZYEM010000233.1:2703-6707 GCA_964646395.1 uncultured Bacteroides sp. | reverse complement strand
GTGCGAACTTGAAGTAAGCCGTTTTCAATGACTTCAATCAGATCAACAGAGATAACTTTTTCTAACATAATATTTCCTTGTTTCCAATCTAGCCATCCAGCCAGATATTAAGGTTTCCAGTTGTCCGAACTGGTACGGGTTAAATGCGATACCACTTGTTATTTGTAGCACGATAAATAATCGAAAACTGACTGTTTGCCGCCATTGTTGTTGGCACAAGACTTACGTTCACTCCAGATGGCAAAGCTGTGCCGATGGTTATGGCAGTGAGTTGTTGAGTGGTTGAAATAGATAGCACTTGATTGTCAACCGGTATGTTTGGCAAATCAATATTGCAAGTTGCAATAGTGCCGCTTGGCTCTAAAATCATTGCACTTGTGTTATTTTTAATTGTCAAATTAAAAGCTGTCGTTGGCGCTAAGTATTGAATTACTGCACCAGCGCCAGGCAAGTTTCCAGATACCCACTGAGAACAATCGCCTGTAAAACTTACTCGTCTTAATGAACGAGTAGCATCATTTGTGTCAGTAAAAATGGTGTCCATCTTATTTATGGTTGTGGACTGACCAGGCCCCATAATAAGAAAATTCTCAGAGTTATCAGCTTGAAAAGGATTTGCAAGCGTTGATGCAAGAACTTTTGGATTAATATAAGTTGTGTTATCAAATGGTCTAAATGCAAAGCTAACTTTTGCGGCTGCGGCTGGATTGATAAAAATAACCATTGGGTTAATGAATGTTTCACTAAATCCATTTGACACAATAGCAGTTGGGTATGTGTCACCAGTAATAGATACGCCAGGCCATTCTTCAACAGTTGCATTGTTAATTACTGTTTGACTTCCAGCATAATATTGTTGTCCATCCGAAATACATTTAACAAATAAACAAGCCAATCCAACAAAGTTTAAAGATTTGCCATTAAAACAATTTGCAAGGAAAAAATCAAAAGTGTTATAAGTTCCACCATTAATTACTACTGCCGTCGAAAAAGTATCTTCTGATGAAATTTTAAAACTACAACGAAACACATTGTTTGCATCAGCCGCTTGCATCTCCATAGCAACATAAGTACTTTTTGCAACAAAATCAAAATTTGATTTCCATACAGCAAAAATACCGTAAGCGGCAACAACAACGGCAGCAACAGTAGAGCCTGTAGCCCCAAGAACAGTAAAATTACAAAGGTTAAGTGAACTTAAAAATCCGGTAGAAGCATCTGCCAAACAGTTGATAACAAATCTATTTGGGTGGGCTTGTTTAAAAATAGTGTTTACATATCCAGCACCTATGATTTGCACACCATTTTGAATACGCAATTCATCTAAGATGTAAGTGCCAGGCGGTACATAAATATTTTTACCTGCGACTTGAGCCGCAACAAATGCCGCAGTACTATCTGCAACACCAGTAGGGTCTGCGCCATAATCTAATACATTTATAGGCGCTCCGTAAAGCATTGAATAAGAAACTTTTGTAAGAGACATCTCTATTCCTTAGACAAAGTATGTTGCGGTAAAAGTGATGCTTGCAGCAGCAGCCATTGTAGTTGTAGCCACAATATAAATGCCTGTAACCCGAATAACACCATCAGCAGTGTTTGTAGATGCTGCCATACTTCCAATTGCGTCAAACCCTGCTGTAAATGGTAGGTCTGTTGTTAAAATTCCTGAAGCACCCACCGACACCGATGTAGCCCCTGTAAGAGTTCCATTAACAGTAACTTGTCTGCCAACTTTGGTATATGTTCCGCTAGAACTTGCTGCTCCAACAAAAGTGGCAAAAGCAGTACTTGGAGTCCAAGTACCTTCTTCATAGTCAGCCAGCAACTCGCTTGTGCCTGTGCCAGCAGTGGCAGAAAAGTCGATACCTTTGCCAGATGTGGCAATGACTACGTTATCAGATACTTTAATCTTACCTACAACATCTAATTTTTCAGCGGGGGTAATTATGCCAATACCTACACGGCTGTTTGTTGCATCAGTGTAGAACAAGTTAGCATCTGTATCGCCTTCAATCCGTACATTAAACACTGCACCGATCTCGTTAATGACAAGATTGCTTGTGCCAATAATCATCTTTTCAGTTAATGCTCCAGCAGTTGCAGTCTCAAAATGAAGTTGACCTTGTTCTGCAGTGGATGTTGGGCTAAGAATAGATGCGTGAATTACACCGTAGGTTTGTTTATTTCCTGCTGAGTCTTCACCATTAAACTCAATTTCGCCTAATGTGTCAGATGCCGCTGGAGTTGCTGAGTCTCTGTAGAGGTCGAGTAATGGTGCGGCTGTTGCGCCAGCATCGGTTGATGTCAGGGTCACATTGGCAAAGTTGCCATCTGAACCGCCCTCAACTCGTTGCCATACTGCACCGTTATAGGCTATCCAATCACCTATGCCAAAGAATAATTGGACACCATCAAAAGTTTGCGTTCCTGCTGTGCTGGTCACATAGTAGTCGCCCTTTGCACCTGTGCCATCAGCCAAGGTTGGAGTATTGCTTGAGGCATTCCATGTGCCTTTGTAGTTCAAAGCACCAAGTGCGTTCGTGATAGATGAAATTGTTTTTAACATGGTTAATTCCTCAGAATACAAATTCAATGATAGAGGTTAATGGTGGTGCTTCGCTGAATGTCACATTACCGCCAGAAAGCGTGTATGTGTTTTGATTTTGATACACGCCATTAATGTAGATAAGACTTGGCACAAAAGATACTGAAAAAATAGTTTGTGTTCCAGTACCAGTAGCATTAGCAACGAGATTGCCAGCAGAGCCAGGGAAAGCATTTCCGTTCAGTGATGTATAAACAACCGTTGCGTTCTTGTTCTGTACTTGGATGGAGTAATCACTTGCCGTATAAATGCGGCTTGGTGTGCCTTGGTAGACAGGATAACCCCCACTGGTGCGAATAGGCTGGACAGCGGTAATGGTAAGGGCTGAATCCCAATAGGCAACAATCGGGTTTGTAATTGGGTTCAGGTTGACAGTGCCAATCCAGATGTAACCATCCTCAAGCGGCTGTCCACCAGCATCCGCAAACGCTGGGAATGGTGGTTCTACTGATAGTGCTGACATTTATCTATTCTCCAAAGGTTGCAAAGCCTGTCGAACTCTGTTTCTGACTTCACGATTTTTGACGTATTTTGATGCTTCCCTCAAAGCTGTGACCGCTGGTGCTGGTATTCCAGTTAAACCAAAAGTCATAACCGAGTCTAAAGCAACTTGCAAAGCTGATGCTGTATTTGAAAAATTTATCGCGCCAGGTGGTGCTGTGTAAATATCAATGGCTATTTCGCCAAGGTCTCTTATTTGCTGGGCTTGCTTTTTGCCATACAAGCCTTCGAGCTTGCCTTCTCTGTCCAAAGACCGAATCACGCTGTTTAGTTTGTCAGGAGAAACCAATGCTTGCCCACGTTCATCCCTTTGGGCTGTTGACAAGGATTTATTGATAATGTAACGAATTGTGTTGGACTTCAATTCATTCCATGCTTGCTTACCTTCCGGCCCTGCGGTGAGCAAAGTTTTTCTGACTTTGTTCATTTCTTCAAGTGGGGCGTTGATAACGATTTTATCAAATACGTCATCAAAGGCAATAACACGTTCATCAGTGCCTCGCTTGGTTGACAGAAGTTTTGCTGTCAATCCTACGTTTTCAAACTCATTGGCAAAATCCTGACGCAGTTTACGGGCTGATTTGTAAGATTCGCCACCTTTACCTTCAGTTCCAGCATCAATTGCGTTATTGATTTTTCTTGCCATCAGAGACTCTCGTCTGTTTGTCCAGTCGGTAGCCTCATTGACAAATTGCCTTAACAATTCTGTATCGTCAATGGATTTGGCTTGTGCAATCAGATTACCATCAGCATCTTCTACCAATACACCAAGCCGAATTGCTTCTTTACGAATTGGTGCAACATTTGGTGCAACGCCTTCAAAACGCTGAACATCTGCCGCAGTTGTTGCCAACTCATTCAGAGTAACTGGCTCAAGCATAGAACCATCTTCTCT
>CAZYEM010000233.1:0-2603 GCA_964646395.1 uncultured Bacteroides sp. | reverse complement strand
CAGTTGTTGCCAACTCATTCAGAGTAACTGGCTCAAGCATAGAACCATCTTCTCTAGCCTTCGTATAGGCATCACGAATTTTTCTTCTTTGCACTTCGGCTTTAGTGACAACGGCTTTATCTACTGCTTTGCCAATGTCTCTTGCATCTGCCAACATTGGTTCAGTACGATCAACCATTGCATCAAATTGCTGAATTAAATTTGCTGTTTGATTGCTTACTCGTTCACGCAAGGGTGCGCCAGCCTCACCTAACTTTGCAGTCTCTTTTTCAAACTGTAGGTCTGCAAAATTCCTTGTCCTCTGACCAGCAGTTAATCCAGCAGGGCCAACAAAGCCTAATTGTTCGGCAGTCGTTACTCTTTGTAAATCTGCCGGAGTTGCTGCCGCACCAACAGAAACCCTTGCACCAGCCGTTGTTGGTGTCGTTGGGGTCTCCATACCTAAAGTCTCACGAACGACTGTTGTAGCCGCTTGTATAGGCTTTGCAATAGCCTCTCCAGTTGCTTGTGCCGCTTGTCGTGCAGCTACCGCACCACGCTGGGCTGTTGCCTGAGTAATGGGGGCTGCACTTCTAATTGCTTGCATGGTGGCAGTAGGCGATGCAATAGTTGGCAAAACAGGCGGTAAAACTTCACCCAAAAATTGACCAGTAGCTTGCACCATTTCTTGGCCTGCTTCTGTCCTTGGTTGATAAGTTAATGCCTGTGCTCCTTCTGATGCGGCTTTTTCAACCGCACGAGCCGCTTGTGGTGTGCCAAACTCACCAGATAAAATTTGCTCTGTTAGGCCTTTGCCAGCACCAATAATTGTGCCGACAGTACCGCCTGTGGCGGCTGTGCCTAAAGTCAAGGCGGTTTCACCAGCACCAATAATACGATCTAGCACACTTGGAGTTCTTGGCGCAGGGGCAAGTTGCTGTTGAGTACGAGCAGTAGTTTCTTCTGCTTTTGCAATTTGATAAGCCTGCGCCACAGTATCAAACTCAGGCGTACCCCGTCTAGCCGAGTTTTTTACAATCCATGCTGCGTATTCGTCTGCGGTTGCCATTTATTGACCTCCACGCAAAATTGCATCTGCCGCTGATCGCACGTTATTTTGTGCCGCCATCGGTTGTGGGGTTCTAGGAGTTGGGATTTGCTCGACTAATGATGTTTGTGTTCTAGGGTCATATTTCTTTGTTACATCATCAATAATTCGTGTTGAAAAATCATTGAAATTTTCACCTGCTTTTGCCGCATAGTCACCCGCGACAAAAGTAGTCTTAGCTCGTGCCAAAGAACCATTATTACTAGTTAGCCAATCTGTTTTTGCGTTATTGATTGAAGCATCAATGTCTTGCAACTTAGCCATACCACGCAAAAAGCCAGATAAATCTGATGCTGATGCGCTCTCGCTTGGGAAACCACGCAATGCCAAGGCAATGTCTTTATCAGTTGCAGGGCCTGGTGGTAAGGATTTTATAGCCGCTGTATTTCTAAGCCGTGTATATTCTTGGCGCAATTGAGTCATGCCACCTTGAAAACCAACACCTCTTTTCAGATAGTCAGATGCGCTTGAAAACACACCATAACCACCACCTTCGGATTCAAGGCGTTTTGCTAGATCGTTAAATTGACCTGCGGATTGTTTAGATGTTGCCGCTGCCACAGCAGATTCATTTATAAGTTTCTTTGTATCTGCTGGCACTTCATTTAATTTTTGACCAACAGATGCTAATTTCTCAGCCACAGTTGCGGCAACTTCTTGTGTTTTTAAATTAAGTTGTGCCGAACGATCATTAATTTGGCTTTTGAGATTTTTAACATCCCAATTGCTTTTATCAAGAATGGCAAGTTGTTGCTGTTCTGCAAACTGTGCCTCCACTTTGGCTTTGTTGGCATTTGCGGTTGCAAGAGCAGCATCAGCGGCTGCTTTCTCTGGTGCATTTTTGGCTGTTTGTTGAGCAACAGTGGCATCTGCCACAGCTTTATCAGCTTTAGCTATAGCTTCTTTTAATACGCTTGGCTGTAGGGCTTCTGCTCTTTGCGTTGACAATGCCTTGTCAGCATTTTCAAGAAAATCTTTACCGCCAGGGAGAATAGCAGTCATTACTCCAACTGTTGCTTGAGCACCTGTTGGATTGAGTTCAATCATCTGCAAATATGTTTCTGCGGCTTTGGCATCTTGCTCACGACCTGAATTGCGGAATGCGCCTGCTTGTTCTTTCAACAGATTTTTTGCAATATCAATCTGACCAGACTTTACTGCTGAATAAACTTGTGCTGCATTGCGAAGCGAAGTTTGTTGTTGCTCCGCTGTCAGCATTTCAAAAGATTTCCTTACACTTTCTGCTTGATCTTTTGGCAAGAATGCAGAGGCTTTAGCATAATCTGTTGCTGTTGCGTTCGGGTTTTTAAATAAATTTGCAAGTTCAGTTTGAGCTGTCTGCGCTCTCTCTCTAGCTTGCTGTGCCGCTTGTATTTCAGCAATGCCAGCACCAAGTTTGAACCCGCCCAAAGCAGATTCAAATGGGCTTTGCACATCTACTGTGTAGTCAATCGGGCGCATTAAAGGGTTAATCGTTGCCATGTTCTAATCCTTAAAACCCAAGTCCTGGAGTTTT
>CAZYEM010000232.1:0-6770 GCA_964646395.1 uncultured Bacteroides sp. | reverse complement strand
TAAGATTAATGGTATTCTTTGTAATAACATCAAAATGATTTGCATACTGAACATAAATACCATATTTGTTGGCATTGGTGTATGATGAAATTATAGTATTGGAATCAATAGTAACATTATTTATATACTGAGCAAAAATACCATAAACCTGTGGATCTGAAATAACATTATTTTTAATAGCAACATACTCTAATGGTATTGATGATGTACCTTTAATATCAATTGCACGAGATCCTTTTATAATCCGGTTGCCTTTGAAAATATTGTAATTATTTGCACCGTTAGCTTCTATTGTTATTAAACGCAAGTTATCACCTGTTCCATAATATCCTTGAACCTGATTACCAACAAAAGTATTATAAGTTGCACCGTTTGTTAATATAATTGCTTTTGAATTTGCTGAATCAGCTGGAGCAAACTTTATGTTTTTAAAGGTTACATAATCAGCTCCATTCAATTTAACAATCCAGTTTGCAGCTGCAGTTGAAGTATAATTCAACACTACAGAAGTACTGTCGTTAGTTGCAGCTTTAAAAGTAATTGTATTAGTTGCTGATGCACCACTAATTTCAGGAATGGTAAGTTGTTCCGGGTAATTGCCTGCTGCAACATTGAATGTAACTGCACCGTTAATACCGCATTGAGTTAATCCAACTAATGCCTCTGCAAATGTTGCAAAATTAGCACCGGTTCCACCAATAGTATATGCCCCATTTAACTGATTTGCACAGGCATAAAAATTAATATATGCTGTATCGTTAATGTTATTCTGATCTAAACTATCGTTAGGTAATTCTGACCATACTTTTAATGCATGAGGCCCAACAGCAAGATTTAAACTTCCTATAACAACAGGTATTGAAACTGAATCCTGATTTAAACTTCCTGTCCATGGATAAGAAGCTGGAACACCACCATCGATTGAATATTTAATAGCTGCTTTAGTTAAAATAGCTGAGCCATAATTCTTAATCTTTGCTTCAACATTAAATGCCTGACCCGCAGTAACACCACCTGTTGGGTTTGTTATCTGTGGAATTCCTGCATCCTGAGTTAAACCGGAAACACCTCCTATGATTAATTTCATATTCGGGCGATTAGTTGAAGAACTAAAACCCGTAGTTGGTGTACAAACATCGGCAGCATCAGCATTTCTGTAAACAACAGAATTAAACGATGTAGTTGTATATCTGGTCAAAGCATTATTTAAATAACTGGAGTTATTGAAACAAACTTCAACGACTAAATTATCAACACCATTCCATATAAACGGAGTAGTAAAAGTATGGGTATTCCATCCGGCTACTTCAGTGAAAGATGTTGCTGAATAGGCAAGTTGTGTATTTGCAACCCAGGTACCTGAAACCAATGCTGCTAATGGTGTATGACCTACTCTGATTTCAAAATTCTGCAGAGGAGTACCTTGTACTGTTGCAACATCAAATGCTACAGACATTAATGGTCCACCTGCAGCACCCAATGCATTTAATTCAGCTTTGGTTATCAATATCTGATGTTTTGCACCCCAATAAAAATTACCATAAGGTGCAGGATAGCTTGTAGTTGTATTGGTAGCAGTACCGGTACCAACGATAACTGTACCACCACTACTGTATTTGGTAAAGAAGCTATAATAACCACTTAGTGGTTTTATAGTTGTATTTAAAGCTGCGGAAGCATCTATAGCAGTAAGGTAATAGGTAACTTTTTTGCCCCATCCCGGAAATGGAATAGCTCCGGTAAATAAACTATCGACAGTTGCAGATTTAGTTAAGCCTAAATGAATAAAAGAACCATTACCAACTTTATACATTGCAAAGACAGTATCAACGCCTGTGTTATCAGTAACATAAGTAGAAATTGAGTATGGACCTGCTGAATAAATTGTATCAATAGGATACGTAGTCATTGTAATAACAGGAGGAACTAATTCGGAAGGACTTGCTGTAATTTTAATATCATCAAGCAACCAACCGTATCTTCCTGCTCCAAGTGGATTTCCACTTCCGTTGTATTTAAACCTTATCTTTACATTTCCTTGATTGGCAGCTATTGAAGAAATATCAAATTTTTCGTTTTTCCACCATGAATTTGTAGGTTTAGTCAGAGTATCTCCCGGACTCCAATCTGTGTTATAGGAATTCTCACTGAACTTATTCAGTGCCATTACTCCGGTGCCCATATATTGAGCGGCACCCAAAATTGTCCATGTTGTACCGCCATCTGCTGATACTTCAATTTGACCACCATCTGCAAAATACATTTTACAGATCTGAGAGAACTCAAGAATAACATAAGTATTCCCAGTAGTGGAAAATGAATTGGATGTCAGATAAATTGTTTTTCCATTTTGAACCCTGTTTGAATCGGATCTAACTCCCGATTTTGCAAGGTAACTTGAAAGTGACCAGGGAATGAAATTAGTAGTTGGAAAACCTGCCTCATCGGCCGTGGAAATCAAACTATCTCCTCCTGATGGTAACTCAAAATTTTCATGAAAAACAACAGTTTGTGCAGAAACAAATAAACTCAAAGTTACTGCGACTAAAAAAAATAACAGTTTTTTCATAATGAATAAAAAGTTAATGAATAAATAAAATTAATAATGAATAATATGTTTAGTTAAAAATTTGCCTAAGCAAAATTATTGCCTACAAATATAGAAAATTAATGAATTTCAAAAAAAATATTTTGCAATTATTTTGTTAAATTGTTGAATTTTCAGCATATTTGTATTTTTGTTTAAATATTGTATAATTTGTTCAATTTTCATAAAATTACAGTTACAGATCCTTTTCTTTGAATAATTGTTTGATTTGGAAGACTATAACGCAACAAATAAAAATAAACACCTTGTTTAACATTTTCATTTAAATATTTTCCATCCCAACCTACATCCGGATTATTAGTTTCAAATATCATTTGACCAAACCGATTGTAAATTTGAAAAATGTAATTTTCATTACTTAGAAAAACAGCAACAGGTTTAAATATTTTGTTTACCCCTTCAGGTGAAAAAGCATTCGGAATATACATATCAGGTTTCTGAACTATTTCTATGATGTTTGAATTACTCTGTTCAACAAAATTATACGTTGTATTAACCTGCTCTTTTGCCTGAACAAAATAGCTGAATTTTCCATTACCTGATATAAAATCCTTAACATCATCGAGGTATTGATAGAATGCACCAGGAACAGATGGCGCAATTACGGCAATAGGATTTGAATTAAAAATTCCATTAACAGCACGATAAACATAATAACCTTCAACATCTCCTGCCCAATCGCCATAATCAGACCAGTTTAATTCGTTGGTATAGCTATCATACGTTTTTCCTTGCAATAGAATAGAATGAGCAGTATTTGATGTTATTCCAATATTACCACAACTGTCAATTGAAGTAATTTTATAATTGTAACTATTTAATGAAGTATTTACTTTGAAATCATTAAAAGAAAAATCAGCAAGATTTGTATATGGAATTGCTGCTATCTGAGAATAAACTCCTGACGAATTCTCTGACCTGAACAAATGATAACCTTGAATAAAATGAGTTGGATCAGTTAAGATTTTAACTTCTATTTGATTTTCACCTGTAACAGATACACTTCTTATATATAATACGGTTGGATTTAATGATTTTATTATAGAGTAACATTTTATACAGGAAGATGAAGTTTTATTTGTAGATGTTTCAAATGCTTGTATATAAAAACAATAATTTGTGCTATCATCCAAATTATCAACAACATAACTCAAAGAACTATTACTCAATGTAGCAATAGCATTGTAAGGAGACCCATTTTTGCTCATTAAAACCTTATAACCATTTATAGTTGGATTCATATTAATATAAGGAGTCCAATTTAGTGTAATTTTATTTTCACACTTACTATAAATGCTTGTTAAATAAATGGTATTATGAATATTACTAAACAAACTGGTATTAAAACAAGTATCAAATACGGCAATTCGATAACCTTGAGCTGAATTACATGGATTAAATAAAATATCTGTATAACTGCTGCTTAACTTACCCCAAACAGTATCCAGGGCAATGCAAGGAGTACCATGACAAATTATATATCCCATAACATCATTTGAAGGACTGGGTTGCCATCCTATCTTCACTTTACCCGTAACAATATCAACACTTACCGTATCTATTCCATTGGTTACAGGTGCTATAACATCTTCAAAAAGTTTTTTATCTACAGAAGAAACTGATTTACAGCCCGACAAATCTTCAATTTCAACCCTATAATAAACAGTATCATGGCAAACATTAATGGTGTCGCTATAATTCAATAGGAATGTAGAGTCTATTTTTGACCATAAATTAAAAGAACCATTTTTACGAAATAGAATATACTTATTTGATGAAGAAGAAAGAAGAGGTATTCTGATAGGATTCCAATTTAAACTTGCAATTCCTGTACCAGTATTTGTAACTGTTAATAATATACTTTGTAATGTATCTGATGGTTGTGAGAATATATTCTGATTAGATTTAGAACTAATATAATAGTAATACGTCTGTAGATTTGCATTAATATTTATATCGTTATAAGTTAATTGATTAAGATTGCTGATACTATCAATCTTAATAAATGGCCCGGATGAAGAATTACTTCTATAAATATGATAGCTGTTAAATCCTGAAACATCAGAAGGAATAACCCAATTTAAAGAAATACTACCATTATTATTAACTGATATACAATGCAAAACAGGTGAATTCAGTGCATACAACTGAAGCCCTATAAAAAACTGAAATAAGATAAATATTTGTTTTTTTAGCATTTGATAATATAAGACTCAAATTTTAAAAAAAAGTTGTATTTTTTTGTAATTTATTTTTCACCAACGATTAATTCTATAAAATTATTGCCAGTAAAGTACTTGTTTGCTATATTATACAATTCTTCAGCTGTTGTAAGTTCAATAGACTTTAAGTATTTTGAGTAATAATCAAAATCCAAGCCATACAGAATCAATGGCTTAATAGCTTCGGCAATTGCAAAAGGGCCATCAATGCTACGAATAAATTCACCGTATTTATAATTTTTAACCAAATTTAACTCTTCTTTTCCAACAAATTCTCTTGTTAATAATTCAATTTCATAATAAATTTCATGAATAGTTTTCTCTGTGAAGTCTTTACCGACTTCTGATGTAATGAAAAAATACCCTGAATGCTTAAGCGGAAGAATAGCCGACCCAATTCCATAAGTATAACCTTTGTCCTCCCTAATATTTTTCATTAATCTCGAACCAAAATAACCACCTAAAATGGTATTCAATAACTGAAATTTAAAATAATCAGGATTATTAAAATTAAACATTACTTTCCCAATTCTAATAGCAGATTGAACAGCATTATCCTTTTTAATATAATTTTTAAAATCACTATTGATTTTGGGTTTGTAATATTGCTGATCTGATAGTTGATTACTTCCCCAGTTTGTATTCCCAAAATATTTTTCCAGAAGTATCATACAATTCGATTCTATATTACCTGAAATTAATATTTTGCATCTTTTAGAAATCAGAAAATCTTTATGAAAATCTTTAATTGAATCTTCAGTTATCGTTTCAACATCAGATATTTCAGCAATTGCACCATAGGGATGTGCTGCACCAAACAGAATTTCTGTGAATTTTGTGCGTGCAACATAATTTACTTTTTCATTATTTATGGTTAGCTGTGATTTTTGTTTTTGTTTAAAAATTTCCAATTCTGAAGTTGGGAAAATAGGATATTTAATTATTTCTTCGACTATTGGAATAATTTTGTCTAAATACTTATTAAGACAATAAACAGAAATTGTTGCAAAATCTCTATCAATTTCCTTTTCAATATAGGCTCCATAAAAATCGAAAGTTTGTGAAATTTGCTGAGAAGTATAACTTTGAGTTCCCTCCGTTAATAATTGCAAAGTTGAAAAAGCTGAGAATTTCACTTTTTGGTAAAATGTTCCTGCTTCAAATAGAAATTCTATTTTAACCAATTCCTGAGTTCCTTTATTAATTTGATAGCAGGGTATTCCATTGGAAAAAATGGTCTTATATGGCAATAAACTTTCAATCCCGAATAAATCGGGATTGAATTTTGTTATTTCCGGAGAAATCGATCTTTTTAATATGTCTTGCATTTTTTATCTTATAATATTTACGTGTCCGTTTATTGTTTGTGGTTTATTTAATTCATCAACATATTTGATACTATAAACATAAGTACCCATTGGTGAGGGACTACCTCTGAAATTTCCATCCCAGCCTTCATCCATATTCTTAGAGGTATATACAATTTGCCCGGAGCGGGATACAATTATTATCTCAAATTTACTTATGCCATTTCCAATAGCCTTGAAAACATCATGTTGTCCGTCTCCATTTGGAGTAAATGCATTAGGAACATATATTGCCTGACAATTTGAAACAGTTACAGAAATCAAACCTGTTTTTCTATTCCCGTTTTCATCAGTTACAACTATACTGTAATCTGTTGACAAATCAGGGCTTACATATATCTCAGAAGTTCTTTCGCCAGTACTCCACAAAAAAGTTTTACCGCCATTTACGAAAAGTTTCGCTTTTTCTCCTTTACAAATATTCTGATCGGTAGAAAAAGTAATTTCTGAAACTTTTGTATTTGTAATAGAAGAATAACTAACAGGTTGAATATTTTTATTGACATTATCAGTTATTGCAGAATTTTTAGTTGTAATTGAAATAGTTTTATTCAAATTATTTTTTTCATCCGG
>CAZYEM010000231.1:0-6808 GCA_964646395.1 uncultured Bacteroides sp. | reverse complement strand
TTGGGGGTTATGTAAATTCAGTCCTGCGGACTGTTTTGTTGCATTAATCATTTATCCATATTATTTTTAAACAGAACCTCTTTTTTCTAAAATCCGCTTGGTTTTTTTCGTGTTTATTATTAATGTTTTGCAAGAATATATAGTCATTTGTTTTTTTAAATTCGTGTATTTTATCACGTAAGACACGATTCAGGATTAGTGGCTTATAAAATATAATCTGCTGATTTAAAGTTTTTTATCAAAGTGTAATGCAATCTTTGCTAAATCATTAATCCTTTCCATACGAAATAGTTTTCAGGAAAGTTCATTTTTGGAATATCTTTTTTAAATATTCCGAAAACGGAAGATCCGCTGCCACTCATTGCTGCATATTCAGCTCCGTTTTGATATAATCTGGCTTTTATATCTTCTATTTCTGGAAATTTTTTAAAAACACTTTTCTCAAAGTCATTTATTAATGAATCTTTCCATTTTGAAATGGGTTGATTAATTAATGTTTTTATATCAACAGTTTCATTTCTGGGTTCTGCAAACTGGTAGGCTACCGAAGTACTAACATGTATGGGAGGTTTAATAATTATAACAGAAAACCCATTGAAAGCAAGGGGTATATCTTCAAATACATTTCCTTTGCCGCTGGCAATAACCGTTGAATTATTGATAAAAAAAGCACAATCACTGCCAAGTTCCGAAGCATATTTTTCCATAATATTATTACTTAATGATAATGAAAACAAGTTATTAAGTAATTTGATAGTAAAAGCAGCATCCGAAGAACCACCTCCCAAACCAGCACCGTTTGGTATGGCTTTGTGCAAATGAATTTTCACTGGTGGAAGTCCAAAATCTTTCTTTACTGATTCGTAAGCTTTCATACATAAATTCGATTGTAAATCGCATTCAACAGGAATTCCGCTTATCGACATTTCTGTTGTGTTTTGAGAAACAACAATTTCCAATGCATCACATAATGAAATAGGATAAAAAATGGTTTTTATATTATGAAAACCATCGTCACGCTTTTGCTCAATATATAGTCCCAGATTTATTTTACAGTTAGGAAAAGAGATCATTTCTTAATTTTTTGTGTAAAATTACTGAATATTTTAAAAAAACACCTAATCTCAGTAGCGATTTTTAAAATTAAAGTTCAACAAAGAAAAAGCAATTTTTAGAAGTCCCGATAAATAAGCGGATATAAAGCGTTTATGTAATTATTCCTTATCGTAAATGATTCAAGTAAATTTAACAATTCTTATTAATAGTATTTTTTAGGGTATGTTTAAACTGTATTTTTCTGATTAGCTAAATAGTTGATTATATAAATAAAATAATATTTTTGACTTCTTGTTAAATTCAAGTTGATAATGAATTTTAATTTAAATAACAAAAAATTAATAAAAAAAGTTTTATGAGTTAAAAATTTTATTATCTTTACAGCGATTTTAAAATTTGCATACAGAATTTTAAAATCATGTATTTTAAAATTATTGGTTGTATTTAATCTGCATTATTTTGTTTTTTAAGTATTTAATTCCCGGTAGTATTTATCAATTAATTGTATAATGAAATGTGTCGCTTAATGAAATAAATTTATGTTATGAAAAAATCAAATTATGAAACAGATGATTTATTGTTTTATGATTTAAAAGCTGAAAAGTTATTAAATTATAATATTTCAAAATTAAATACTCAAACCTCTAAAACCGAATTAATTGCAATTATTGAAGACCTTCTCAAGCAAAATGAGGAGCTTAAATATGCTGAGGAAACGGCTCGCGTTTCATCTGAAAAATATGTTGAACAATATGATTTATTACCTTTTGCAAATTTTACACTTTCCAGAGAAGCTAAAATACTTGAATTAAACCAGTATGCTATCCAAATGCTCGGTAAAGAACGTAATACACTTCTGAATTGCGATTTATATCTTTTTATATCGGAAGAAAGCATTCCAATTTTCAATTTATTTCTCAACAAATTATTTAAAACCAATATTAAAGAGACTTGTGAAATAATGTTTTCTTTGAATAAAGATAAACCTATCTATTTTACTTTAACTGGTATGGCAATAAAAGACAAGGATTATTGCCTGATTTCCGTTATAGATAATACCGGTTATAAGCATGTAGAAGACGAAATTCATAAAAGCAGGGAGCAGTTTGTATTAGCAATGGAAGCTGCAAATGACGGTTTTTTCGATTGGGATATAACAACTGGTTTAGTATATTATAGTCCTGCATGTTATCATATATTAGGCTACGAAGATAATGAAATTGAAGATTTTAAAATCAAATTTGAATCTTTAGTGCATGCAGAGGATATTGATAAAGTAAATAATATTATTAATGAGCATATTGTAAATAATAATGCTCAGCGATTTTCAGTTGAATACAGGATGAAGGCAAAAGATGGAAGCTGGAAATGGATACTGAGCAGAGCAAAGATTACAAATCGTGATAAGAATGGAAAAGCATTACGGATTGTTGGAACACATATTGATATTACCAAGCGAAAAGAAATAGAAGAAATTCAAAAGCAAAATGAAATAGCAATAATTAGTCAATATGAACTTTTATCATCCTTTTTGAAATATTCACCGATTTATGCTTATATAAAAGAAGTAAAATCAACTGAAAGTAAAGTGTTGTTTGCAAGTGAAAACTTTATTGATATGATTGGAGTACCTGGTTCTGAAATGATTGGTAAAACCATGAATGAGTTGTTTCCTGCAGATTTTGCATCTAAAATTACGGCTGATGATTGGGCTGTTGCTTCCGGAGATAATGCAAAAAGATATGATGAGTTTTTAAATGGGCGTAATTATTTAACTATTAAGCAACCTATTATGCACAATGGGAAAACTATGCTTGCTGGTTATACTATTGATATTACCGAACGGAAGAAAGCAGAGGAGATTAAAATAAAAAATGATGAAACAATAAGTCGCCAGAATGAATTATTAAAAATACTTCTCGATAACTTGCAGATAGGTGTTTTTATGGTAGAAGCTCCATCAGGTAAGCCATTGATTGCAAATGATAAAGCATTGGAGATTTTGGGACGTGGAATATTGCCGGATGCAAACAGGGAAAATCTGTCAGAAGTTTTCAATGCATTCAGAATTGATAGTCGGGATTCTTATCCGGTCGAAGAAATGCCGATATATAGAGCTATTCATGGAGAAACTTCATATATCGATGATTTGATGGTTGTTAAGCCCGATGGTACTGAAGTTTATCTGGAGATTTATGGTTCTCCTGTAAAAGACTTAAACGGAAATATATGGGCAAGTTTGGTTAGTTTTGAGGATATAACCCAACGTAAGATTACCGAATGCAAATTAAATGAAAGTAATAAGCGTTTTAATGAGTTAATTGAACTTGCTGTTGACGGGATTCTGATAGGTTCGAACGAAGGCATCATAATTGATGCAAATTCATGTATTTGCGAGATGATAGGCAAAAGTAAAGATGAAATTATAGGGAAACATATCAGTCAATCTTTTTTTACCGAAGAAAGTATCAAACAGTATCCAATTCAGTTTGATTTACTTAATAAAGGAGAACTTGTAATAAAAGAAAGGAAAATACAACGTCCCGATGGTGTTGAAATTACCATAGAGATGCGAACAAAAAAGATGAGCAATGGCGAATATCAATCTTTTTTCAGAGATATAACCAAACGTAAGAAAAATGAAGAAGCGCTGAATCAATTAAATCAGGTGCTTGAACAGAAAGTGAATGAAAGAACACTTCAATTAACAAAATCGTACTTTAACATAGAAAGAATAAGTAAAAATTACGAAACTTTTTTCAATACAATCGATGAATTGCTGCTGGTTTTAGATAGTAATGGAAACTTTTTATACTTTAATAAATCAGCTGTAAATCAATTAGGTTATGAAGTTTCTGAAATTAAAGGTAAATCAATTCATTTAATTTATGCCAAAGAATACCATAAAGAAATTAGCAAAAAATATTTGGAAATTTATAGTACTAAAGTAGAATTTAATCATATTCCTGTAACTACAAAAATGGGTTTTCAGTTTTTAGTGGATACAAAAACCTTCAGGGGAGAATGGGATAATAAACCGGCAGTTTTTGGGATTCTGAATAATATTACAAAAGTCAGTTTTTCGGAAAAGAAATTTTCAGCATTATTTAATTTAAATCCGATAGCTTGTGGTCTAAATGAGTTGGATACTAGTCAATTCATTGAAGTTAATGAATCGTTTTGTAATCTGTTTGGATTTAGCAAAAATGAAATAATTGGCAATACCATTGTTGAATTAGGTATAATGAAAGTTGATTTAAGAGAATCGATATTACAAAAAGCAGATAAAAATGGAAGATTAGTTAATTTTAAAACGAATTTAAAAGCAAAAAACGGAGATAGTAAGCATGTATTACTATCAGCAGAAATTATTAGTTTGCCTGATAAAAAATATCGGTTTACTGTTTGCCAGGATATTACAGAACAAACGCATGCTGAGGCAATACAAAATCAGCAATTGAATTTCTCCAATGCTTATAACAAAATTACCGAAATAATAATTTCAAATAATACTTCACAGGATATTTTAATAAAGACCAACAGCATTATCAGAAGTGTTTTGAAAATAGATATTTCATTGATTTGTAATGTTTCCTTTGAAAAAAACAAAATTATAATATTAACTGAATTTTTCAAAAAGGAATATCAGGATTTAATTCCATTATTTCAAGAAAATTTTAATCTTGAAACATTCAAAAAAACGCTGACAGAAATAAAAAACAATCAGCATTATGTTGAAAGTCATTTTGATAAAATGGATGGATCTTACGATATTTTGCACAACAATTCAGGAATAAAAAGTTTGTTATGGTATCCTTTTGCTTTTAATAAAGAAGGATATTATTTATTGGTATTAAACCAAATAGCAAAACAAAGATCATTTTCACATACTGAAATTACATTTATTAAATCCATTGTAAAGCTTGTGAATATAGCTTTGCTTAAAATAAAATTACTCGATAGAATCAAACTTAATGAGATTTCTCTTTTTGAAAAAGAATTTAATTTAAGGGAATCACAGCAAATTGCACAGATTGGTTGTTGGGAATATGATAATACAAACCATCAGATGCGATGGTCAGATGAAACTTTCAGATTGCTGGGATATAAACCTCAGCATTTTACCCCAACTATTGAATTGTTTTATAATTCTATACATAAGGATGATATAGCCTTTGTGATAAAAGCGATTAATAAATCATGGAATTCAAACAAACCATTGTTTATTAATATACGAATTGTGATTAATGGAAAAATTAAAATGTTTACTTTGAATGCTGAAGTAATTTACGATGGAATTTCAAAATCCTATAAATGGGTTGGAGTAATTCAGGATATTACCGAAAAGAAAAAAACGGAAGAGTTGCTGAAGAATACGATAATACATTTGCGTCAGTTGCGGCTTTATAATGAAAAAGTAAGGGAAGATGAAAGACTTAATATATCAAGAGAGCTCCATGATGATTTAGGACAGGTACTTACAGCTGTTAATATTGAAGTAGGATTAATCAACAAAAATACTTCGGATACAGAATTGCTTCGGAAAATCAATACTATTTCTACACTTGTTGACGAAACAATAGGAAAGGTTCAAAAACTTACAATGCAGCTTCGTCCGGTTATGATAGATGATTTGGGTCTTGGTTCGGCAATGGAATGGTATGTGGCAGAATTTGAGGAACGTAATAAAATAAACATTCTTCTTCAAATGGATTCAGAAATAGAAGTTTCTACTGATATTGCCATTCATCTGTTCAGGGTTACACAGGAAGCTCTTACTAATATTGCCAGACATGCCAAAGCATCGCAACTGATTATTTGGCTTAATGTATATGATGATTATGTTTTTTTAAGAATAGCCGATAATGGTATTGGAATAACGGATAAAGGGATAAAATCAAAAAAATCGTTTGGCCTTATTTCAATGAAAGAAAGAATGATGTCATTAGGTGGATGTTTTGATGTTTTCAGTAAGGAAGGTAAAGGTACTGTTATCAATGCTTTTTTGCCGTTACATTAATTTTTTTAAACAAAATAAAGAGTTGCAATAATAGCTAAATTAAATATAAACGCTAAATTCAAATAAATTAACTGAAAATGAAAATATTAATATGTGATGATCATCAGATTGTACGTGATGGACTTAAGAATATACTTCAGCAATTGCCAGATGTAATAATAGAGGAAGCTGGAAATGTAAAAGATGCTATAAGCTTACTTAAAATCAAAACTTTTGATATTGTTTTGCAGGATTTATCACTGCCCGATAGAAATGGTTTGGATGTACTGCAATTCGTTAAACAAAAATCGCCCGAAACTAATGTTTTGATTTTAAGCATGCACCCGCTTGAACAATATGCAATACGGGCTCTTAAACTTGGAGCTTCGGGTTATCTTACCAAAAATACGGCTGCTGACGAATTAATTATTGCCATTACTACAATTGCAAAAGGAGAAAAATATATTTCAAAATTACTTGCAGCCAATATGGCTTTTCATCTTAATCATCTTAATCAGGAACAAAAGCATGATATACTTTCGGTACGCGAATTTGAAATAATGATTAATCTGGCAAATGGAAAATCGCTTTTGGAAATAGGAAATGAATATTTTATTTCCAATAAAACAGTAAGTACTTACAGAAGCAGGATAATGACGAAAATGAATTTCAAAAAAAATACAGAATTAACAAAGTATTGTATGGAAAACAATCTGATATAAAGTATTTTTAAGTTTAATCAATTCTCTTAAG
>CAZYEM010000230.1:0-6846 GCA_964646395.1 uncultured Bacteroides sp. | reverse complement strand
AATTGATGAACGTTGCTTCATTGGTGAAATTTGGCATTAAAATATCTTCTCTTTCGGGTTTGTCTTATGAAGAATTAAATGAAAAAATTATTGAAATCTATCATCGACCAGATGAATCGGATACTCAGATAGATCAATTAATATTAGCTATGACTGATCTGGAAGATAAGAAATTTAATAATATATTATCAAATGCTAGCTTAGATAAAGGTTTTGAAAATACAATTACAGAAATCATTTTTCCTTTTCTGGAAAGATTAGGTTTATTATGGCAAACCGGAAATATAAATACAGCTCATGAACGCTTTGTAATGAATATTCTGCGTCAAAAATTATTGGTTGCTATTGATAGTTTATACCATCAGCCTGATAATAATTCTAAGATGTTTGTTATGTATTTACCTAACGATGAATATCATGAGTTGGAATTATTGTTTTTTAGATATTTAATAAGAAAAAAAGGACATAAAGTTGTTTATTTAGGACAATCTATCCCATTTTTGGACTTAAAAGAAATTGTTAGTATAAAAAAACCAGATTATGTATTTACTTGCATAAATTTACCACAATCAGAAGCAGAAATTAAAAATTATTTGTCTAAGCTTTCTGTCTTATTCTCTAAACAAAAAATATTAGTTGCTGGAAAACAAATAAATATCTATGAAAAAGAATTTCCAGAAAATATCATCAAAATAATTACTATCTCCGATTTAAAATTATTTTTAGATAAGATTCAATAATTGTATAAATATCATAATGCCAATTACATACGTGTAATTTTTTCTTTTTCTCTCTATATTTCTTGGTTTTCAAACTCTCATTGTTAATCTATTAACAGATAATAATAAACAAAAAAAATATTTTTTTTCATATCTCTATCTTTCTGTATATGTGTATTATATGTTAGTATGCATGTAAGTATTAAAATTTTTTAACAAAATAATTGAAAAAATATTTGGTTCTGTTTAATGTTTGTATTATTTTTGTTAAACAATTTATGAACAAATAAAATTTTATAACATGACAGCAATAGAATTTAATCATAGTTTACTTGGCTTAAAAGAAAGCCTTGAATATTTTGCCTATTCTTTAACAATGAATCGCGAAGACGCAAAGGATCTTGTTCAAGATACATATGTTAAGGCAATTACATACAGAGATAAATTTGAAACAAATACAAATCTGAAAGCTTGGACATATACGATAATGAAAAATACATTTATAAATAATTATCGTCGTAATGTAAAAGCTAATACAATAATTGACAATACAGACGACTTATATTATATGAACATTCCACGTAAATCAACAATGGGTTCACCAGAATCTGAAATATTTACGAAAGAATTGCAAACTGGAATCAATAAATTGGAAGATGATCATCGTATTCCTTTTGAAATGCACAATGCCGGTTATAAATATAAGGAAATAGCAGAAAACCTTGAACTTTCAATAGGAACAGTTAAAAGTAGAATTTTCTTTAGTCGCAAAAAGCTTATGGAAAATTTGAAAGAATTTAAAAATTAATTTTTTTTTGTGTTAAATTGAATTGGTTAATGTATAAAGGTGTAGCAGAAATGTTGCACCTTTATTTTTTTCGATAAATAATTGTAATTTTGTAAAAAAAATAATTTTGGACGGAATTGTTGTTAAATCTACAGGAAGTTGGTATAGCGTTTTACATTCAGAAAATATAATTACTGATTGTAGAATAAAAGGAAATTTTAGAATGAAAGGGATGAAAACCACAAATCCCTGTGCTGTTGGCGATAATATTGTATTTGAAATGATGCCAAATGAAAATACTGGCGTTATTTCTGAAATTAAAGAAAGATATAATTGCATAATTCGGAAAAGTACAAATCTTTCCAGGCAAAAACAAGTTTTAGCTGCTAACATTGATAAGGCTTTTTTAGTTGTAACTATCGCATCACCAAGAACATCAACAGGTTTTATTGATAGATTTTTAGTGACAGCAGAAGCTTATCATATACCCTCTGTTCTGTTATTCAACAAAATAGATTTATATACTGAAGAAATGTATGATTTTCATAATAGGATTAAATCAATTTATGAAAATGCAGGATATGAATGTGTTGAAGTTTCTGCTTTACGAGGTGATAATATAGAATTTATCCGAAGTTTGCTTAAGGATAAAATAAATTTATTTTCAGGTCATTCAGGAGTAGGTAAATCTGCTTTAATCAACAGAATAGCACCTGATTTAAATTTAAAAACAGGTATTATTTCTGAATATCATCAAAAAGGGAAACATACTACAACTTTTGCGGAAATGTTAGCTCTTCCTTTTGGTGGCTTTATTATAGACACACCTGGTATTAAAGAGTTTGGGATGGTTAATTTTACCAAGGA
Source organism: uncultured Bacteroides sp. (assembly GCA_964646395.1). Lineage (GTDB taxonomy): Bacteria > Bacteroidota > Bacteroidia > Bacteroidales > JACABE01 > JACABE01. Next base: position 4,473 of record CAZYEM010000230.1, on the reverse strand, counting down.
GGAAGTTACATATTTTTTCCCGGAAATGAAGCTATTGGCAAATAAATGCCAATTTGATAATTGTACACATGAGCATGAACCAAAGTGTGCAATTAAAAAAGCAGTTGAAAATGGGACTATTAGCGAATCGCGGTATATTAATTATATAAATATTATAAACGGGAGAGAAATGGATATTGAAGATTGGGAATTAAAATAGATATTGATTTTTTTCAGAAAAATTTTTATTAAAATCCAACAAATAGTTTAGAAAAAATAAAAGTATTTTAAATAAGTTCATTTCTAAAATATTAGAACACTTATTAAAATATATTGTAGCTATAGAAATAATATTAATTTGAGTTGCATTTTTAATTTTAGTAAAATAAGTGTGCTACAGAAGAAAAATAAAAGGTGATTTTAATTATTTGTAAAAGCAAAATCAGATGACATATTATTCCAACACATATCTTCTTAAATAAAAAAGTGTAATTAAATACAAATTTATGTGATTTTTAGCAAATATCAATTACTAAACTGTACTTCTCAAATTTGCTTTTTCTTCATTGAGCTTCAGTTTTTAAAATACTAATTGCGACAAGTTCAGCACAAGGCATTTAGATTAGTAAATGCAGTTTTAAAAATCTTGTTCGTCTCAAAAAATCTAATTTTCAGAACTCTTTTAAATGTTTTAAGATTAGATGTCTTTTCTTGTTGCTTCTACTCTTTTGCTAACAAAGATACTTATTTCAAAAAGCACCCAAATTGGAAATCCAACCAAAACCATGCTAAACATATCACCGGAAGGAGTAATAAAAGCAGCTAGTATTGAAATTACTACAATCGAATGTCTTCTGTATTTTCTTAAAAAACTTGAGGATAACAATCTTATTTTAGTTAGGAAGTAAATAAGCATTGGCAATTCAAAAACAATTCCCATTGATAAAGTGAGTATGGTGAGTATTGATATATAAGAGCTTATGGAAATTAGATTCTTAATATTTGAGCTTAATTCATAAGTTAATAGGAAATTTATAGTAAGAGGTGCAACCAGAAAATAACCAAAAGCCACACCAAACAGAAATAATGTAGAAATATAAAAAATAATTCCTTTTGATGATTTAACTTCATTGTCCTTAAGAGCAGGTTTTATAAATTGCCATAATTGCCAGACAATGAATGGAAAGGCAACAATAATTCCAACTATCAAAGAAATAAGTAAATGATAACGAAATTGACCTCCGATTTCTGTATTGATTAAGTCTAATTTAAATGGCTGGAAACAAAATCCATCAATGTTAAGCAAAATTCCAATTTTACAAAAAACCTGATACGTTATAAATCTGGTATCACTTGGTAATAGAATAATTGAATTGAAAATAAAATCTTTATAAATAAAGGCAAGAATCGATAAAATAAAAACAACAATTATTGATCGAAAAATATATTTTCTGAGTTCGTCAATATGACCCCAAAAAGATGAATTTTCTTCTTTCTTTTTTAAAAACCCAACAATATATTTAAACATAATTCTTCATAAACTATTTATAATAAACCTATAACGCTTTTAAGTAATAAATTTATTTCTTTTCTTCGATTTTAGAATCTTTACTTGCTCTCTTTTCAACAGGTTCATCTTCTTCATCATAAATTCCTTCTTTCGCTTTTTTGAACTCATTCATTCCTCTTCCTAAACCCCTCATTAATTGAGGAATTTTTGTGCCTCCAAAAAGCAAAAGTACAATTATTAAAATTATAACGATTTCCTGTCCACCAAACATTCCTAATAAAATATTATTTACTAACATGGTATTTTAATTTAAAATTATAAAGATTCATTTCCTTATTTACATAAAAAATCAACATAAATTGTAATGCAAAGATAACAAAATAATATCTGAATTTGTTTCATATTATCAGACTTTGTAAATAATAAAAAGAAATAACAGAAGCTATATAGTTCAAGACCTGTTTTATGCTATAGAATAATTTATCTGTTTTGAAAATTTCAATTGAATCAGAATTAAGTTAAAAAGTCGATTTATTTTCTCTGAATTATATTCTATTAAATGAAAAAAAGCAGTAAATTTGCAATATAACCGGATTTATATTATTTAATTTGGTAGGGATTTTTTTTCAAAAATTTAAAATCATTGATATATTTATAAATTCAATAAATTTAAAAATCCGAATAAATGAAAATTTTAATCATTGAAGATGAAAAAACGTTAACCGATTCTATAGTTGAATATTTACATGAAGAAGGGCATGTATGTGAAGCCGTTTATAATTTCATTGATGCTGTTGAAAAGATTCAATTGTATGAATACGACTGTATTGTAGTTGATATTAATTTACCTGATGGAAGCGGACTTGACATAATTAAACTGGTTAAAGAAAATTCAAAATCATTAGGAATTATAATTATTTCAGCAAGAAATTCATTGGAAAACAGAATTGAGGGTTTGGAAATAGGTGCTGATAATTACCTTACTAAACCTTTTCATCTTGCAGAACTTAACGCACACTTAAAATCGATTAACCGAAGGATTAATTTAAATGGAAATGAACAAATAATTATAAATGAAATTAAACTTTTACCAAATGATCATACAGTTTTTGTAAATGATAAAGAATTGAAACTTACAAGAAAAGAATTTGAATTACTTGTTTTCTTTATTTCAAATAAAAACAAAGTGATTACTAAATCTGGATTAGCAGAACATTTATGGGGTGACTTTATGGATACAGCTGATTCTTTCGACTTTATCTATACTCATATTAAAAACTTAAGAAGTAAGTTGTTAAAGGAAGGTTGTGCTGATTATATTAAAACTGTTTATGGAGTTGGTTATAAATTTGATATTTCCGGAATCTAATTTGTTATTTACAAACATTTTACTATTTAAATTCAATAAATGAAGCTTTTAACAAAAACCAGTCTTAATTATTTATCAGTTACTCTTTTTGTTTTTATGTTTGGAACCATTGCATTTTATTATTTGCTAAGACATCAGGTTAACCAAAATATAAATATTGAATTAGAAAAAAGGAAAAATAGTATTGTTAATCAGTTGCTTTCAGCCCATGAATCTGTTGCTGCACCAACTAATCAAAATGAAAAAATCCTCATAACTCCATTAAATGAGCTAAGTTACCCACAATTAAATTTTTATGATACAATAATTTACGATCAAGTTAATAAGAAACATATTCCATTCAGACAATTGGGTTTTATAACCAAATTCAATAATGATTCATTTTATGTTCAGATATATAAATCATTGGAGGAAACGGATAATCTGATTATCAGAATTTTTCTTATTATGACTGTTCTGGTAATCTTAATTATAATTGCATTATTAATTACGATTAGACATACATCGCTTATGGCATGGAATGTTTTTTATGATACTATAAATAAAATTAATAATTACGACATTAATTCTCACAATGAATTTTCACTTAAACAATCTGAAGTAAAGGAGTTTGATGATCTTAACCGAAATTTGATTGCGATGACAGACAGAATAAAAAAGGATTATTCCAATATGAAGGAATATACCGAAAATGCTTCTCATGAAATGCAAACTCCTTTGGCTATTATTAATTCAAAATTGGAGCTCTTGTTACAATCGCATAAGCTTGATGAGAAGCAAATGAAAGCCATTACCGATGCTTATGATGCTTCACACCGGCTTTCTAAATTAAACAAAACACTGCTTTTACTTGCTAAAATTGAAAACCGACAATTTCCTGAATCAAAATCAGTTTCACCAATTGTATTGATTGAAAATCAGTTGGAAAGTTTAGAAGACTTAATTGAATCCAAAGGTATAAAAGTAATAAAATATTTTGATGAAAACCTTATTCTTCAGATGAATCCCTATCTTGCTGAAATTATGTTGGCGAATTTGATTAAAAATGCTATTCGTCATAATTTAAATGATGGCTATTTGATTATTAAAATCGAAAAAGATTTTATTTGTATTTCAAATTCGGGGAATGAACTTAAAATTTCCAAAGAACTGCTTTTTGAAAGATTCCACAAACAATCTTCTGCCCCTGAATCACTTGGGCTTGGATTAGCAATCGTGCAGAAAATTTGTGAAATATATGGTTTTATAGTAGATTATGATTTTGAAAATAACTTGCATAATTTTAAAGTTAATTTAAATAAAAGAAATTAGAAAACTTAAATATATGTTTATTTGAATTATAATTTGGATAGCTTAATTTTAATTATAAAACAGCCTTGATATATATCAATTTGAGTATATTATTTGTCATTAAAACTTCATTGATTATAAGAAATGCAATCAGGATTAATACTTTTATAAGTCTAATAATCATTATTATATGTAAATGTTTGCAAGAAAAATAAAATTATTATATACTTATTTTTAATTTAATTTTACAAGACAAATTTATTATCCTTTATTCTGAAGAAAATCTTCAGAAAAAAAACAGATTTCTTATCTAGTTTTGCTATCG
>CAZYEM010000229.1:0-6870 GCA_964646395.1 uncultured Bacteroides sp. | reverse complement strand
AATTATTGATAGTAACAGGAACTGTTAATGTTGGGAAATTTGTTGCTGTTGCAGGGATAATTACATTATCAATGATAGCAGGTACCCCATTTGTCCAGTTGGCTGCATTTGCCCAGATATTATTTGCAGTACCAGCCCATGTTCTGGTAACAGCTGAAAGAGTATTAACTGTCATAGTAACACTATTTGACATTGCAGGATTACCTGATATACAACCAGATAAATCTGATGTTAAAAGACAGGTTATTGCATCTCCATTATTAGGAACATAAGAATATGTACTTAAGCCTGTTCCAACTGGTAATGCGTTTACAAACCATTGGTAAGCAGGTGTTGGACCACCATTTGTTGGAGTTGCTGTGAAAGTAACAGATGTTCCTGCATTTACAGGATTTGCATTAGCCACTATATTAACACTTACAGGTAATAAAGGAATAACATTAATCATTACCGAACCCTGAACAGTACATCCATTATTTGATGCTGTAACAGTATATTCAGTTGATGAAGTTACTGAAGTAGCAATTACTGAAGTACCAGTTGTACTGCTTAAAAAAGTAGCAGGACTCCATGTATTAGTTGCTATGCTTGCAGGATTTATAGTACCACCTGTAATTGAAACATTATAGTCTTCATATTCTCCATAACCACTAAATGTGCAAGATTCTGTAGCAGCTGTAATAGTTGAATATTTACTTTCAACACGCATTCTGGTTATGCCATTGTATGCTGTATTAGGTATAGATATTGAACCAGTTGCAGCTGTAGGATTGTATGTAGCTGTTGTAGTATTAAATACACTTTCAGATGTTTCAAAAACTCCATTTTGGTTGTAATCTATCCAAATACGGAATTGCTGTGCATAAGTTGAAGATGTACCTCCAGCCATAAGTGAAATATTATAAGTTGTAGTTCCATTTGCAACAACATTTGCAGTCAGATTATTATAATAGGTATAATCAGATGCTGCATCTGTACTTCCATTATTTGTAATATCTCCAAATGTAAAATCCATAAGATAATCACCTGTTACACCAGGATTAGTTGTAACTGTTGGTGTACAGTAACCACCTATCGTTATTGGAATAGTTGCAATACCTGTTAATGTTGAGTTTTCACCACTACATATTGTTGAAGGTGTTGCAGTAACACTTACTATTGTTGGAGTAACATTTACGGTAACTGCAGTTGTTCCAGCAATTGATGAACAACCATTTAAAGTTGCAGTAAATGAATACATACCGGTTGCTGCAGAAGTTACTGATAAAATGCTTGGATTTTGTAATGTTGAAGTGAATCCATTAGGACCAGTCCATGCATAAGAATCACCAATATTTGTTGTACCAGTTAAATTAAGTGATAAACCTGAACAGACAGGAACATTTGATGAAGCTGTTGCTGTAGGAACCGGTTTTACAGTTAATGAAGCAGGATTACTTGTAACCGGTGAACCGCAAGCTGCACTTACCACTACGTCATAATTATCTGCATCTAAAGCAGTAACATTTGTTAGTGTTAAAGTTTCTGTTATTGCACTTGGATTAGCAATTGCATCAATAGGTGTTCCGTTCTTTCTCCATACATAATTTACAGAAGGTATAGATGCAGCTACAGTAAATGTAGCTGTTTCACCAGCACATTTTGCAACTGAACTTGGATCAGAAATTATAGTTGGGCTTGATACCATTGTAATAACTGCTGTATTGCTATTTGTACAATTTGAACTTGATGTTGAAGTGGCAGTATAGGTAATATTTGCCAAAGGTTTAGTATAAACTGTTGTTGCTGCAGTACCTGTATAAGCTATAGTTGCAGCAGCATCTGTATATAAATCAGTTGTAGGTGCCCAGGTAACAGCAGTACTTTGAGCTGAAGCAAAAGTTATATCAGTTCTGGCTGAATAACTTGCAGTTGCTGTACTTACATAAGCATCAATTGTAGCAAATGGATTGCTATCAACTCTATAAAACAATGTGCTTGCAAATGAAGTACTTGAGTATTTTGCAGTATTAGTACCTGTTGTTCCTCCATTGTTATTACTAAACGACATTTCAACTACTAAATTACTTGAACCATTCCATGTAAAAGGTGTATTTAAAGTAATTGTATTAATTCCTGTTTGTGGTATGTAATCAGCTGTATTTCTTACTGTTACTAAGCCTGAAGTAATCCATGAAGAAGTCGTAGCATAAGAGCCGGTAGCAGTATGAGCCATTTTAACTGTGTAATTAAGCAATGTATAAGTATTATCAGCAGCTGCAAGATTAATTTTAATTGCAGAAATTGGACCTGCTGTCATACCTGCTGCACTTAATTCAGCTGCCGTAAAAATCATTTGTTGTTTTGAACCACCATAGTAATTTTGCATTGGGTTTGGCCCCAATGTACTTCCAGTTGTATTTCCAACTGTAGTTGATGCACCTGTTCCAAATGTATAAGTACCCCCAATTGTACCCCCAGTTGCAACTAAAGATTGAGTTGTACCATCGCACATACTTGCAGATGAAGGAGTAACCGTTACAGTAGAAGGATTTGGATTGACAGTTATTGTAGCTGTTGCATTTGTGCTGCAACCATTTGTAGTTCCGGTTACTGTATAAGTTGTAGTTGAAACAGGAGATGCATTTACATTTGCAACATTTGTTAAATCTAAACCAGTAACTGGAGACCATGAAAATGAATCAGCACCTGAAGCAGCTAATGCAACACTACCTGATACACAATAACTACCTGTGTTTGGAGTTACATTTACAGTTGGATAAGAATAAACAGTAATCACTTTTTCATCTGTTGTATAGCTTAATCCGCTTAAAGAACAAGTTATTGTACAAACATAATAGGTAGTAGTAGTTAAAATTCCTGTTGCCTGTGTTGCAGAAGTGCCTAACAATGTTGTATATGGACCACCCAAAGTTGTGGATGATGCCCATTGATAAGTTATACCTAATTCAGTATAAGTATTGCTTAATGAAAGTATAGTGCCGGCAAAACCTGTACAACCGGAAGAAACTACCGCATTAACAGTTGAAGTAGCTGGTGTACCAGTACATAATGGCATAGGAGTACCAGTAAATTCATAAGCACCAATATCACTCCCTAAGATACTGCCTCCTGTATAGCCTGCACTTCCATAACGAATATTACCTTCTATATCAGTATCAATTCCTGTGATAGGTTGCCCTAAACTTTCTGCATAAGTTGCAATTCCTGTGTTAACATTTAAGTCGTAAGGAGATGCATTGCTGATAAATGGAACATCGTCAGTATATGAATTCTGATCTTTAGTAGCCATTTGAGTTTTATATTCAGCAAGTGTCGGATATGCAGTTGTTCCGTTATAAAAAATTAGATTTTTAGCAGATGGAGTACCACAGTAATAAATATTATTATTTGTTGTTGCAGCAATATTGGTATAAGTTGCACTTGCCCACCAGAAAGCTACAGCACGTAAACCTGAAGAAACATCGGTTTTATTGATAACAATATTGTTACGCATATCCAATGAAGTAGGAGTAGCTAATGCATAAATACAAGCAGATTGGTTGGTTGCAACCAAACTTGTATAGTTCAAATAAATGGTATTGTTATACAATTTAGTAGAAGTTGATGCAGCCAAACGGATACCTCGAACAGAAGGAGCACCTGTAGATGAAGGAGCTTTCAGATCATAGATTAGGTTGTTGTATATTGTTTTAAACAATGCAGAGGCGGTACCAACAAAAATACCATCAATACCTTGAGTGCCTGTACTGTTATTAGCAAAATTATAAACCTTGTTGTTGTAAACATTAAAGGTAGTAGCACTATTAATATATATACCTTCAATTTCTCCATTGGCATTGGTCATATTTTTCAATATATTATTATATATATTGGTAGTACCCATTGCACTGCCTTCGTTACGCATTACATTAATGTTTCCTGCAGTAGCAGTAAAATCAGTAAACACACAATTACGAACAGTATTTACTCCCGGAGAAGTATTGAAATTTATACCCACAGGATCAACACTTCCAGTAAAATTACGTAAAGTATCACCATAAATATTATAATTAGAAACAGGATTTGTCATTGCAATTCCGCATAATCCAGGATAAGTACCACCGATAGAATTGATATTTTCGATAACAGTATTGAATATCTGTATGTTATCTTGATAGCTAATGTCAATACCTCTTGATATTGCAGCAATTCCGGAACCTATTCCAGAAATTAAACTCTGACCATTCTGAGTCCCAATTTCATTATAGATATCATAAAAGCCAGAAACTCCAGTAAACTTAATACCAATAAATGCATTTGTTATCGTATTATTATAGAATTTATTATAATTATTCCTTCCTGCAGCAGATGATGCAGTTGATAACATATAGATACCTGTTGGATTTGTATTTGCACTGGTATTACTTAATTTTATCATACTGTTTTTAATAGTATTGTAATTACAGCCATTTGTAGCTGTTCCTGCAAAATAGAAACCCCAGTCAACAGTTGTTCCAGCATCTATAATGTCGATTCCATCAAAAGTGATATAATCACCACCGTTAATCCATACACCTTTATCGGTAGTTAATCCTGTCGTACTTGACAAGCTGATTATTGGATTTGCTCCACTTCCGCTTTTTTGAAATACAATGGTATTTATAGCAGTTCCTGTAGCATTAATTTGCAAACCAAAATTGGTTGTTGCTGTAGCACCAGTAATAGATATATTATGAGTTTGATCTGATATAACATCAAAAACTGTTGGACCAACTACTTCACCACTGTTTAAGAAAGCAACTGCTTCGGTAAATGTTTGGAAATTAGTACCACCAGTTCCCTGTGTATTATCGATAGTATAGTTTCCTGAAACTGCAGGAATAATTGTATATGTTAAAGCATCAGTAGGATCTGGTGAACATGCTGGTGGATCTGTTGTATAAGCAGTTACACCAGTATTTTTAAAAGCACCAACGTTCCTTGCAGGAGCATTATCCTGTGCAGTAATATAATAATAAATCACATCAGCGACATTAACACCACCACCAAATGTAAATTCCCAAGTATTACCAGTGGTATTTACACCTGTTATAGCTTGATAAGGATCTCCATAAACACCGTTTGCTCTCCAGTATAAAATTGCTTGAGCAACACCACTTGCGTCAGTAATTGTTGCTGTTAATACACGGTCACTGTTTGATGATGTATTAGAAAGAGCAGTATAAGAAATAGAAGGAGCTGATAAATCAAGTCCTGTAAAATTACCTTCATCTGCACCTATGTCAGGTGTTGAAACATTACGAACTTCACCATCAAAGTCATCTGTAATACCAGCTATTGCATCAGCTCCGCCTTCACATTGTGTAGGAGTACTATTATCTATATGCAAAAAATTAGGATCTGAACCTGTTGTGCTTTTGAATGTTACATCTTCAGAAACAGATGCAGCATCTCTCGGAGTTATTGTACCGGCAGTGAATACTCCTGTTTTATAGGATAAAAAATCTGTTGCATTACTTGTACCGTCATAATAAATATAACCGCTATTTCTTAAATAAAAAAGATTTTTGTTTGAAGTACTTGCATAATTTGCTAACATGTTGGCAGCACCTGAGCTTCTTCGATATACCACAGTATAACCCGAACCAGCATTGTTTGAATAATTTACAAAAATATTATTTCTCAGATTAAGGACAGCTGTTGTAGCAGTTGCATTTGCAGTATGATACAAACAACTGGTTCCAAAGTTAGCTCCAGAAGAGGAAGCATTAAGATAGACAGTATTAAAATAAACATTGTAATTTGCTAAAGTAGTACTTGAAGTAATGCTAATACCTCTTACAGCATCTGTTGCATTCGATGCAGTTGCTGTTAAATTACCAATAATATTATTGTAAACGTTTGTTGTTGTTCCAGCTGTAACAAGTATCCCATTTACTGCACCAGAAGTAGAAGTAGTACTTGCTGTAGATAAATCATAAATCTTATTCTTAAATATATTAGAATTATTACTTACAGAAATACCATTAATTGTACCTGATGATCCTCCCGTTGTTCCTGTACTATTTATCGAATAAATGACATTGCCAGATATTTCAACATTAGAATTTAACCAAATAATTCCATTTGCAGAAAAACCACCTACACCTCCACTAGTCGTTGAGAAATTATATATCTGATTGTTTTTACATTGGAAAGTGCCCGTTACAGTATTGTTTTGAATACCATTAAGAGTTCCTGTTGTTGGAGTTGAAAAATTTCGAATAATATTATTGTTAAAATTTTCCAGTGTAGCTGATGCTAAGTTGTAAATTCCAATTATACTTCCTGTGGACGTTAAAGTTGTGTAGGCTAAATTTTCTATTGTATTACCACTAACTGTATAAAGACCCGTAGGTGTGCTAGCTGTTATACCTCTTAAATTGCCTGAAGCACCTGTCATAACAAAATTAGAAATAGTATTGTTATTAATATTTAAAATACCACCCGGAGAACCGCCAACTATAACCGGAATAGTGCCAGTAGAAGGATAATTTGTTGAAGCCAACTGTTGAATGTTATTGTTATTAATATTAACAGTTGCAGCAGTTGCTGTATTAGCAATAGCTGTAAACACACCTGTTGTCGCAGTTGTATATGAGAAACGAATAGTATTAAAATTAATATTAATAGTATTGGATGCTGCTGTAGAACCAGAAACATTATCAATCGCAGTAAGAGCAGTAGTAGTACCACCACCTTTTACAGTAACGTTATTATAACTAACGGTTGCATTTGCACTAGTAGCAGTATTTAGAAAAATACCTCTCAAAGTAGAAACGTGATTAACTCCTGATCCATTATTATTATTAATAGTGTTGTATGAAACGTTAATACCATATTGAGCTA
>CAZYEM010000228.1:841-6900 GCA_964646395.1 uncultured Bacteroides sp. | reverse complement strand
AATTACAGATTGGTTACTTAAAAGGTGAATTATATCTGGAACCAGGCAAAACGTATAATATCAATATTTTACAACAAAACTACAAGGATGATGAAAAAGAAAGTCCTTTTCTCTCGAAAAAGAAATTGGATTTGGAAGTTAATAGTAATGATACCAATGATTTAAATCAGAAAATTTCCAGATTTAATGTATTATACAACGATTTTGTTATAAATAATTTTAATGCAATTTATCAAAGACGAGATAAAGGTAAAATTGATTCGTTGCAAATCAAAATAATTAAATCGTTGGGAAAAACAACTAATTCTTATCTGAATAATTACATAAAATACAGGATAGCAGGTCTGGAGCAAATGGGAAGATTAAAGAATACTAAAAAACTTTATTCAGCTTATTTGATGAATCAACCCGTTTTGTATAACCATATTGAATACATGTATTTTTTTAATGAATATTATGAAAAATTCTTTTTTAATGGGAATCATTCTCTTAAAAATGATGATTTAAAAAGATTTATCAATGTAGAAAGAAATTATACAAACCTGCTCGATTCATTGGGTCGTGATAGCTTGGTAAAAAATGAAGTAATCAGGGAATTGGTTTTTATGAAAGGTTTGAAAGAATTATATTATTCAAAAATTTACAATAGTGACAATATAATTGATATGCTCAGTCGCTTTTCGCAACGCACAAAATTTCAGGAACATAAAAAAATAGCACAAAATCTTATTGAAACTTTTATAGCCTTAAAGCCAGGCAATAAAGCTCCGGATTTCCGATTACAGGATATAAGTGGCAAAACATATTCTCTATCCTCATTTGCAGGAAAATATACTTATCTGGGATTTTTTACAACCTGGTGTGCCGGTTGTATGTCCGAAAATGAATCTGTTAATGAATTAAGGAAAAAATACGGAGATAAAGTAAATTTTGTATTTATTTCAGCTGACAAACAACCATTAAACCTTCATTACTTTTTAGAAAAAAATAAATACGAATGGTATTTCCTTTATTCAGAAAATAATACAGATGTAATGGAAAATTATGGAGTTAAAACTTTTCCTGTTTTTATGCTTATTGACCCTCAAAGCAAAATAGTAAATTATCCCGCATTAAAACCAAGTGAAGGAATAGATATTATTTTCAATCAACTATTTAAAAAAGAGATTCCAGTTAGTAATGACAATTAAAATTATCTTTAAAATCAGTTAATCTTAAAATAATTTCGCACCAATCCATCTATAGAAACATAGGTATTATTTAAAACTTTATTCAGTTGATTTTCATCTAACCATTCAGCTTTTGTAATATCTTCCATTGTTTGTGGCTTTAGCTCATTTTCGCTATCGGTCTGCATTAAAAACCAATAACAATGTTTTAAAATTGTTTTGTTTTTTTCCAGATAAATATGGTAAGTATCGGGTAGTTTTTTTATTATTTCTAATCTATCAATTCCTGTTTCCTCTTCAATTTCACGAATGGCACATTCTTTAATGGTTTCGCCTTTATCAATTTTCCCTTTTGGTAAATCCCATTTTCCTCTTCTGAAAATAAATAAATATTCGTCTTCTTTATTTTTCACTAAACCACCACCTGCTTTCACTTCAATATACTTCGATTTAAAGAAAGAAAACACTTCTGCTAGCCTTTCGGGACAATAGATATACAATTGTTTCGTTATGTTTTTATCAATAAAATCGGATATTACAGATAGCATTGCCCGATAAGAATGGTATTGATATACTTCAATATTATCATTTTCAAACAATTGATTATTGAAATTTTTTACAAATTGAATTGACTGATTGTTCACAAAAACTTTATACATTTGCACTATGAAATTTAATGAAGAAATCGCTTTAAAAACCGCTGAATTTTTATTGCAAATTAAAGCAATAAAATTGAATAATTCACAACCTTTTACATGGGCATCGGGAAGAAAATCTCCGATTTATTGTGATAATAGAGTAACATTGTCATATCCAATAGTTAGAACTTATATTCGTCAACAGTTTGCAAATATCATTCAGGAAGAATTTGGAACTATTGATTTAATTGCAGGAGTAGCTACAGGTGGAATTGCTCAAGGTGTTCTTACTGCTCAGGATTTGGGTTTGCCATTTGCTTATGTACGTTCCGAAGAAAAGAAACACGGACTTAGCAATCAAATTGAAGGTGTTGTTCAATCAGGACAATCAGTTGTAATTGTTGAAGATTTGGTATCAACCGGAAAAAGCAGTCTAAATGTTGTTAATTCATTGGCAAATGCTGGATGCAATATAAAAGGAATGGTAGCTATTTTCACTTATGGCTTAAAAATTGCCGAAGAAAGTTTTAAAAACTCTGAAATTCAATTAGTTACACTTACTGATTATAATACCTTAATTAAAGTAGCTGTTGAACAGAATTACATAAAAGCTGATGATTTAATGTCTCTGAATGAATGGAGAGAAAATCCTGAACTTTGGTCGGAAAATAAAATTAAAGAAGGATTTTAATCAAAAGCAGATGAAAGAAATAGAAAGCGAAAAATTGATTATTAATTATCCTCAGGAAAAGATATATCATTTTTTATCTGATTTTAATAATTTTGGCAAATTAATGCCAGAACAAATAATCAATTGGCAGTCAACAGAAAATACATGTTCGTTTACCATCAAAGGAATGACCGATTTAAGTATGCAAATTAAGGAGAAAATGCCTTCGCATACTATTTTAATCTCTTCTTATGGAAAAGTTCCATTTGATTTTGAACTGAAATGCACCTTTGAGGATTTAGGAAATAATCAAACCAAATCACAACTGATTTTTATTGCAGATTTAAATCCCATGTTAAGCATGATGGCAAGTAAACCTTTACAAAATTTTGTAAACATGTTGAATGCTAAATTAAAAATAATGGCTGAAGAATCTGGTTTTTAAAAAAACAAGATTAATATAAATTAATTTTTTGTTAAAACAATTCTTCACAAATAAGTCTATTATATTGTTTTCTAACAATATAAATATCTTTTTACAATAAGATTAAAATCAGTTCAACTATTTACTTAAGTTTTAATGCTTATTTTTTTGTAGGTTTGTAATTATTTTAATAATAGCATTACAACTATGAGAAAAATCATTCTTTTTTTGGGATTCATCATTTTAATCCAATTTTCACAAGCAGAAATTGTACCTATCGAAACAGCAAAAAAAATTGCTTTAAATTTTTATACTTCAAAGATAAGTGAGCAATTACCAAAAATCCAACCAACAGATTTATATATAAGTAATTCATATACAATTGAAGATGGCAACATTCCGGTTTTATATATTTTTAATATAGCCGAATTTGGCTACATTTGCATTTCAGCAGAAGACAAAACTTTTCCAATTTTAACTTATTCATTTGAAAGCAATTACAATCCTAAAACCGTTATTCCTCCATTTCAGATGTGGATAAATGAGTACAAAAAACAAATTACTCAAGTAAGAAAAAACAATTTCCCAAGTAATTCTGAAATTATAAAATCATGGAAATCAATATTAAATAATTCTTTCACAAAAAATTTTACAAAATCTGTTTCACCATTTGTAAAATCTAAATGGGATCAAGGCAAAAACTTCAATACAAGTTGTCCTGAAGACACGGCTGGACCAGGTGGAAAATGCGTAACAGGTTGTGTAGCTACGTGTTTGGGACAGCTAATGTATTACTACAGGTTTCCTAATCAGGGCACAGGTAATTTTTCATATACACATCCCATTTATGGAAACTTATCAATAGATTATGCCAACACAACCTATAATTGGAATGCAATGTGCGATGTACCATCCAAACCTAATTCTGAGATTGGTAAAATAATTGCACATAGCGGAGTAGGTGTTAGCATGAATTATGGTCCTAATAGTTCTGGGATGTACAATCATTCAGCCGCTTATGTATTAAGGACTTATTTTAAATATCCTCAAAGTGTACAATATGTTTTTCGCGATAGTACTTCTATTAGATGGGACAGCTTGATGGTAGCTCAATTAGATAAGAAAATGCCTTTATATTATGCAGGCTGGGATATACCTGATACAAGCGGACATGCTTTTGTATGTGATGGTTATCAGGATACAACTTATTTCCATTTTAATTTTGGGTGGGGCGGATCTTATGATGGTTATTTTAATGTGAACGCTTTAAATCCAGGAGGAAGCAATTTCAACTTAGCTCAGGAACTAATAATCAATATATATCCGGATACAACTCTTTATAATTATCCTGAATATTGTGTTGGTTCAAAAACAATTACATCCATGGAAGGAAGTATTGAAGACGGAAGTGGACCTATTGCCAACTATCAACAAAACAGCAATTGTTCATGGATAATTGCACCAAATGTTGATTCTGTTTCATCCATTGTATTGAATTTTAGTGATTTGAAAACTCAAAGTACACATGGAATTGTAAAAGTATATAATGGGAATACTATTTCTGCACCACTAATCGGCAGTTATTCGGGAAATACAATTCCATCAGCTTTAACCGTTAATAAAAGTCAGGTTTTAGTTACTTTTACATCTGACAATGATACTATAAAACCTGGATTTTTCATCAATTACAAAACGAATACACCAAGTTATTGCAGTGTTTTTAAAATGCTGAATGCCAGCTCAGGTACATTTGGTGATGGAAGTGGAAACAAACGATATAATGCCAATACCAGCTGTAAATGGGTAATTTATCCTAGTACACCCGCAGGAAGTGTAACATTGCATTTTAATAATTTTGATACCGAATCAAATAAAGATATTATTAAAATTAAAGGATTATCGTCAGTTATTGTGTTGGCAACATTTTCAGGAAATAATATACCTCAGGATTTTACATTAACAGGAAATCAAGCTACATTGGAATGGACTACAAATTATGAAAACGAATTACAAGGTTGGGAAGTGTCATATACAAGTTCTGGTGTAGGAATAAATACAATTGAGAGTATTCAGAATATGCTTATTTACCCAAATCCAACAAATGATATATTAAATATTTCTATGGAATTAAATGAAATTCAAAATATTAAATGCGAAATATTTTCAATGGAAGGTAAATTAATTCACAGTGAGTTATGGAATCAGTTAAAAGATGGCATCAAAAAACAACTCAATTTAAATAATTTCAAAAGTGGTATTTACCTATTGAAATTGAGTAATGAAAAACATGAGGTATCTAAACAAAAAATTATAGTAAAATAATTAAAAAGGCTACAATAAACAGTAAACTTTTTAATGCTATAAAAACTTTTATGAAAAAAAAACAAAATATTATTTCTAATAATGAAAATCAAATAATATTATCAATTGATACTTCTTCTGAGGAGTTGTTGGAATTATATAATTTATTAAATACCAACATACATGAAAAAAAAACTGCATATTTGGTTTTAGAAAATCTTATACCTGATTCTAAATATAAATTAGAAGAATTATTAATTAAATACCCAACAATGAAAATCTGTAAAGCAGATGAAATTGTTAAAATAAAAAATGAAACTATATCAAAATCAAGCTCAGATAAAAACGAAGAACATTATCGTACCCTTTTTGAAACAATGGCGGAAGGTGTTATCTATCTGGATTCCAATGGAAATATAATTGATGCAAATCCTGCTGCTGAAGAAATATTAGGATTAACTCTTTTGCAAATGGTTGGAAAAAAATCATTTAATCATCTTTGGAAAATAATACATGAAGATGGCTCTGAATTTTCAGAAATTAATTATCCAATTATGAGTGCATTAAAAACGGGTAAGGGAGTTTATAATGTAACAATGGGTATTCTTAATCCAAAAATAAATGATTATAAATGGATAAAAATAAATGCGATACCACAATTTCGAAAAGGGGAAACCAAACCATATCAGGTATTTGCAACATTTAATGATATTACTGAGTTAAAAATCACAAAAAACACATTACAAAAACGAATTACTTCATTAACACTTCCTTTAGTAGAAGAAGATAGTATTGAATTTAAAGATTTATTTAATATTGAAGATATTCAAAAACTACAGGATGAAATTGCAAATGTT
>CAZYEM010000228.1:0-831 GCA_964646395.1 uncultured Bacteroides sp. | reverse complement strand
CTTCAATTATAACACTACCAGATGGAAGACCAATTACTAAACCCAGTAATTTTTGCAGACTATGCAATGGAATCATACGAGAAACAAAAAAGGGTCGTGCTAATTGTTATCAATCAGATTCTGTTATAGGCTGCTTTAATGCTGAGAAACCAACAATTCAAAGATGTTTGAGTGGTGGACTATGGGATGTAGGATCAGGGATTAGCGTAGGAGGAAAACACATTGCCAATTGGTTGGTAGGTCAGATAAGAGATGAGAATCAAACTGAAGAGGAAATAAGAATTTATGCTAAAAACATAGATGCAGATGAAGAAGAAGTTGTTAAAGCATTTTATGAAGTAAAATCAATGTCTCAAAAAGATTTTGAAAAAATTGCCAATTTAATTTTCACATTATCTAATCAACTTTCTTCCATTGCTTATCAAAATATACAACAAGCCAGATTTATTTCAGAGAGGGAAAAATCTTTAATTACTTTACTTGAAAAAGAAGAAAAGTTTAAGGCAGCATTTAAGATTAGTCCAGATTCTATCAGTATTAGTCGTATAAATGATGGGAAATATATTGATATAAATGATGGATTTGAAGAGACATCAGGTTATAAACGTGAAGAAATCATTGGAAAAACTGCTTATGACATCAAAATATGGAACGATGAAAAAGACAGGGATATACTTATTGAAACTTTAAAAAAACAAGGTTATATTAATAATCTTGAAGCTATTTTCAATTTAAAGGATAATAAAAAAATAACAGCGTTAATGTCGGCAAGGATATTAAACATTAATGGAGAACCTCATTTACTTGCAATTACCAGAGATATAACTGAAA
>CAZYEM010000227.1:0-6917 GCA_964646395.1 uncultured Bacteroides sp. | reverse complement strand
TATTGCTACCCTTTTGCAAATACCTCATATTATTGTTTGTATCAATAAAATGGATCTGATGGATTACAATCAGGAGGTGTATGAATCTATTAAAAAATCCTTTACCGCTTTTTCTAAGATTATTGATATTAAAGACATCCGTTTTATACCGATCAGTGCACTAAAGGGAGATAATGTTGTTGATAAATCAATAAATATGCCCTGGTATAACGAAGGAACTTTGATGAGTGTTTTGGAAACTATACCTATTGAAAACGATTATGACTTTGCAAATGCCAGATTTCCGGTTCAATATGTAATAAGACCCTTAACCGAAGCCCACCACGATTACAGAGGTTATGCAGGCAGAGTTGCCGGTGGTGTATTCAGAAAAGGAGATGAAGTTTGTATTTTACCTACCGGTTTAAAAAGCAAAATTGAATCCATCGATTTATTAAATGATAAAATTGAGGATGCATTCCCTCCTATGTCGGTTTCCATAACACTGAAAGATGAGATTGACATCAGCCGTGGTGATATGATTGTAAAATCGGATAACATGCCGGAAATCAGCCAGGATATTGAAATAACAATATGCTGGATGAATCAGAAATCAATGCGTATTGGTGGTAAATATAACCTGATGCATACCACAAAAGAGGTGAAATGTATTGTAAAAGAAGTACTTTACAAAATAAATGTAAATACATTGGAACAAATTACGGATGATAAAGAAGTTGGCCTTAATTCCATTGCAAAAGTTAAGATTAAAACTACAAAGCCATTGATATTTGATGCTTATAACAAAAACCGAATTACCGGCAGCTTAATACTTATAGATGAAGCAACTAACGAAACGGTTGGCGTTGGAATGATTGGATAAATATTTATAGTAACATTTGAAATATTTTTTCCCTTCTAATCCATTTAGTTTTAAAACACTCATTTTCAACAAAATTCTCTCCGTTTATTAAGTATTTTTATTGGTTTTAAAATCTGCTAATTTAATATTATCATTTTAAATTAGTCTTAATATAAAATTGCAACTACTTTTAACAAAGTCTTTGCAATTTTTTGCATATTGATAATTAATATCTTGAAAATTTATTGTAGGTTTGTAGCTTGAAAAAATTAATATAAATTCAAATATGAAAAAAATCAAAATCATTGCTTTTATTGGTATATTAGCTTATATGTCAGGCATATTTTATTATGCTCAAGCTTGTACTAATTTCTTAATTACAAAAGGAGCTTCAAAAGATGGCTCTACTATGATTACTTATGCAGCAGATTCTCATACATTGTATGGAGAATTGTATTTCCGTCCGGCAGCTGATTATGCAGCTGGTTCCATGGTTGATGTTACCGAATGGGATACAGGAAAACCGCTGGGTAAAATAAAACAGGTTTTACATACCTATTCTGTTGTTGGTAATATGAACGAACATCAGCTGTCAATAGGAGAAACCACTTATACCGGCCGTGAAGAATTGCAGGATACTACTGGCATTATCGACTATGGCAGCATGATGTATCTTGCATTGCAACGTGCAAAAACTGCCCGTGAAGCTATTAAGGTTATGGCAGAGCTAGTTGCTGAATATGGTTATTACAGTACCGGTGAATCCATTTCAATTTCAGATCCTAATGAAGTATGGATTTTTGAAATCATCGGAAAAGGTTCTCCTGTTTATGTTAACGGAAAAATAGATCCGAAACAATACAGCAAAGGTGCTGTCTGGGTTGCACGTCGTATTCCTGATGGTTATATTTCGGGTCATGCCAACCATGCTCGTATTACTACTTTCCCATTAGAAAACGGAAAAACGTCTATTTCAAGTAAAAATCTTTCTAAAATATTCCTTCCGGGTGTTGAAACCGTTTATGCTTATGATGTAATCAGTTTTGCACGTCAAAAGAAATTATTCAATGGTAAGGATGCTGAATTTGATTTTTCAGGAACTTATGCTCCTCTTGATTTTGGAGGTGCGCGTTTTAGCGAAGCCAGAGTATGGGCAGGTTTCAATAAAGTATGTAAAGATATGGTAAATTATGTTGATTATGCAAAAGGAGAAAACCTAACTAACCGTATGCCACTTTGGGTAAAACCAGATCAAAAACTATCGTTACAGGATGTAATCGGCATGATGAGAGATCATTATGAAGGAACTCCGCTGGATATGACCAAGGATTTGGGTGCTGGTCCTTACGAAAGTGGCTACCGCTGGAGACCAATGACATGGAAAGTTGACGGTGTAGGATACTTACACGAAAGAGCTATTTCTACCCAGCAAACCGGATTTTCATTTGTAGCACAATCCCGTTCATGGTTACCAAATCCTATTGGTGGAATATTATGGTTCGGCGTTGACGATAGTTACACCACAGTTTATGTTCCTATGTATTGCGGTATTAATAAAATACCTCATCCTTTTGAAGTTGGAAACGGCAATATGCTGAAATACTCAAATACAGCTGCTTTCTGGACATTTAATCAGGTATCGAACTATTGCTATACCCGTTACAATGTTATGATTAAGGATATTCAGAAAGTACAGGTTGAACTTGAAAACAGATTTGTTGATGGTGTTGCTGTTGCAGATAAAAAAGCGGAAGAACTCTATAAAACTGAGCCAACGAAAGCAATAGCAATGTTAACTGATTTTTCGATGAATCAAGCCAATATTACCCAACGCAAGTGGAAAGATTTGTACGAATATTTACTGGTAAAATATGTAGATGGCAATATAAAGAAAGAAAAAGACGGTAAATTCCAGTTGAATGGATATACCCAGCCTGCTTTCCCAAATCAGCCTGCATTACCTGAATGGTATCTGAAGAAAATCGTTGAACAAACCGGCGACAAACTTAAATACAAAGGTGCATCGCACTAAGATATTACAAAATAAAAAAAGGCCGTTTTGAAATTCAAAACGGCTTTTTTATTTTGTCTTTTTTATGACAATTTTCGTAAAATATGTTGTTTAAAAATCATAATAAAAATTATGTAAACTGGTTCTTATTCCAAAATAAATATAGCTTGTATTTATATCGGCAATTGAAGATGATTCCATTCTATTGCTGATACCTAATGAAATATTCAGATTGGTTCGAGGATTAATCAGGTAACTTACTCTTAAATCATTATAGATAACCGTGGTTTTTATTCCTTGTCCTACAAAATTATCATAATCCTTAGGATGATTATTATACGATTGGAAAATATCTTTTCCGTAATTAATATTAGCTGAATCAGCACCATATAAAATATAATTCAATTTGAATTCTGCAAACAATCGCTTGTAATTATATTTAATAATTGAAACCGATTCCCAGAAGTTTGCACCTGTTGGATGTGTCAATGACTGATTATAATGACCGTAATTTTGTAAAGATGTACTATGCGAGTACATATACGGTCTTACATAATTATATTCTGTTTGAACGTAAAGATTTTTAACATT
Organism: uncultured Bacteroides sp.; assembly: GCA_964646395.1. Classification (GTDB taxonomy): domain Bacteria; phylum Bacteroidota; class Bacteroidia; order Bacteroidales; family JACABE01; genus JACABE01. The sequence continues at coordinate 3,474 of CAZYEM010000227.1, read as the reverse complement.
CAATAAATCAAAAGCTTTTACACCTAGTTGTACAGCTTGTTTATTACCCCACCAGCCATTACCAGCCAATACTTCTTTTATCTTAAATTCATCCAACATCAACTGTGCATATAATACATAATTCTTAGCTAATTTATAAGAAATATTTAAGCCCAATAATGCATTATCAGGAGAACCCAATGAAAACTCAACCGGACGATAGAAAATAACCGGATTCAGGTAATTAATATCAAAACCTCTGAATCCGCTACTATCCTGAGCTTGCCAGATGACAGACTCGAAAATTCCTATATTCAACCTTTTAGTAACTGCATAACTTAAATAATGAAAAGTCCCGTATTTCTTCCTGAATCCCAGTTCATAAGTATGACTTGATTTTAAATCCTGAAACTCGGCATAAAGATTTACATATTTCAATCGCCATACATTTGTGGTAATCTTTAGGAAAGGATAATTGAAAGTATTATCTGAAAGTAATAAAGAGCGGTAACCATCACCGATAAAGTTCTTCCCATGACCAAACTGAATATTGAAATATTTTGACGGTGTATAAGAAATATACCCGCTTGCCCATGCATAATCAAATCCTTTTTCACCAAAAGGTTTTACACCTCCTTGTCCCGGAACAACCCATCCCTTTCTTATTGTATTATCAATATAGTCAACAAAAGTAGCCTGATTTTCATAGAATGTTGTAGAGAAGGAAAAATCCTTACCCAACGATCCCTCAACCAAAAAACCTCTCGTATTACAATATTTATTTCCATCATCCTTTTGGACATCCTTACCTATTTCAAAATTAAAAACAGGATCGGCAGTTATGCGGAAACCCTCTTTTTCAATATCAATAAAATGCTGATTAAAAACTTTATCCCATGCCCATTTATAGAATTTCTTCGAATATTTGTTTCTAATAACAAACTCGTCTTCTAAGGAATCTATACGGACAATTTTGTTAACTTCTGGCTGTAGCCATGGTTTAACTGCCGTATGAAAAATACTTTCAGGAGCATATAATGCTTTATCCAACTTATTTATATAAGGATTGGATAATGGATAATTAAGCTGTTGAGCAAATAAATTATTGAAAATTAAAATACTTATAATTAACAGAACTACTTTTCGCATAAGTGGTGTATTATAATTAAAATATAAATAAATAGAAGTAAACTATTCCATTTATTCTGTAAAAACAGAAAGAAATAAAAATGCCAGTTAAAAACTAATTTTGAATAGAATACGGACTTTTTTGCAGATTTAAATATTAAAAGCTAAGCAATTAATCCTTCTTTTGAATCTCCCTTGCCACAATAAGATAATTTATGCCCTCTTTTCTTTAGGATATAAATAGGAATAAACGACAATAAACTGGCTAAAGATAATATTATTACCATAACTATGATAATTCCAAATCCTTGAATAAAATAAGCTAATACGATGAATGAAATGTTTACCAGAATAAGTATCAGTGTAGCTTTTGCATGAGAAAATCCTAATTCAAGTAATTTGTGATGCATGTGACCTTTGTCTGCTTTAAAGGGAGATTGCTTACGGCATAAACGGGCAATAAATACCCTCATGGTATCATATAACGGAATGATTAATATAGCAAAAGATACAGCGGGAGATCCTTTTATATGTAAGTTACCCTCAACAAGTATATTGCTCTGATTAAACTGTATAGCAAAAACGGCAATTAAGAATCCTACAATCAGTGAGCCGGTATCGCCCATAAATATTTTATTATGCTTTCCCCAAATATTGTATCTGATAAACCCAATTAAAGCACCAACCAATGCAGCAGTTAGATATGCAAATTCATACTGACCTGAAAAATAAAACCATAAGCCAAAAGCAGAAGCTGTTACAATACCGATACCAGCTGCTAATCCATCAATCCCATCAATCAGATTAAATGAATTAACTATCACAATTACTACAAATATAGTTAGATATAAACTCCAATAATAATTGATATTAGAAATTCCCATAAAACCATGCAAAGAAGTAAGGCGAACCCCTGCAAAGTCAACCAGAATAATAGCTGCAATCATTTGAGCTGCAAGTTTATTAAAGGGAGAAATTACAAAAATATCATCTTTTATACCAATAAAAAACATCAATAGTGTGCCAGCAGTTATAAATCTAAGTTCAAGGATTGAACCATAAGGCGAAAAAATCATTGAAGCCAGCATAAAACCAGCAAAAATAGCAATTCCTCCTAGCGTAGCAGTAGGTTTATTATGGGAAGTTCTCCCGTTTGGCATATCTACAAGCCCTTTGGCTAATGACAAATCAACAATAGGCCGGACAGACATATAGCTGATTATCAATGCTGTTAAAAAGCTTGACATTAGTGTAATAAAATGGGTAAGAAAAAATATTCTCATATTAACTCAATAAAGTAATAATATGCAAAATTACAAATATAATTAAGAAAATGATAAAATTATTTTGTTAAAATTTAACATTTAAAGGAGAGTTGATAATATAAAGATTTGCTCTTAAGTATCTTATTATCATTTAAGTTGAAATGAATCAGAATGAATCTATACTACCTGATAAGTGATAAAAATCTTTGGTGTATTTTATTAATCCTGTTTTGATTGATTAAAAAACATTGAAAATATCAAAATCCCAAAAACATGCTTCAAAAAGCGGCCTTGTTATTAGCAAATTAAATTAAATGGGGGCATATAAGCATTTAGAACGTTGATTAACTGACAGAAAACAGATATATATGTTTTATATCTTTTCTGTTTTTAAATAGGAATATTGATTTTATTTATATAAAACAAATTCAATTACTAAGAATAACCTATTATTTTTTTTTCTAAAATTAGTTTTCCATTTTATTTTATTCATATCCGTTTTCTTTTTTGCTAATTAAATTTTCTTTGCTGAAAGATAATATATTATATTAATTATACCAATAAATAAAAATTATAATAATTTGCAATTAAGCGAATTAAAAAAAATTGTCGTTCAATAAGTCAGGTGATTTTATTAATACTTTGCATATTTTGCATTTTATATTCTGCATTTCACTTTATCAATTCGACTGACTACATTTTTAACTTCATTAACCACATTATTGACTTGTTCATTCACATTTATAACTTGTTCAATCACATTTATGACTTGTTTGCTTACATTTTCAATATCTTTCACAACATTATTGATATTAAAGGAAACATTTTCGATTAAGCTTACGACTTTATTAAGTAGAATTACATCTTTTGGAGAATGGCTCTCTTAAATTGCTAATTAAACCTTGCTTTTTTTAAATGCTTATTTTGTGGTGTTAATGCTTTGAGGTCGGTCCTTGCTTCGTGGCGAATGACGACCCCATCCCAAATCAATATTTCCGGTTTTTTGTTGGTAAGCAGTTGAGTGAGTTTGGTATTATTTTTCTTTTTTCTTGTCCTTTTTCCTTGACGAAAAAGTACCAAAAAGTCAAGACTGCAAAGCATT
>CAZYEM010000226.1:0-6938 GCA_964646395.1 uncultured Bacteroides sp. | reverse complement strand
TACAATATATTTTGATAAAGCATTAAATCTTAATTATTCAAGTGTTGCATTTTATAAAAATATTTATAATATAATTTCAATTGCATTATTACCTTATTTTGGGAAATTAATTGATAAGATTGATCCTCGAAAATTTGCTGTAATCACTTTTGCATCAATACTTCTATTTATATTATCTCTATCACTAACTGATTTTTTTCCACAACATTTTTATTTATTAAAAATAAAAATTTATTATACAATGATTCCATATTTAATTTTTCATAGTATATTTGCTGCAACAATGGCTTTATTATGGAGTATAGGTTCTGCTTATTTTTGCGAAAAACAACTGGCAGGTGATTATCAATCAGTTCATTTATCATTAACCGGTTTACGGGCTGTTTTCGCTCCAACATCCGGAGTTATTATTTATGAGTTATTTGGCTTTTTTGTTACATTTATGCTGGCAATTACAGCATTACTTATTGCGATCATTTTAATGGTTTGGTCGTATAATAAAGATAAGGTTATTAAATACTGATGCAATACTATGGAAACTGAAATATATCATAACATATTAATTCATAATAGTCAATTGATTGACAAAAATAGTGTTGATACTTTTGATTATTATGAAAGTTTGACAATTTATGAAGTAATTCGTCTTATTGATGGAATTCCTTTGTTTTTTGAAGATCATTTGAAACGTCTTCATTATTCTGCAAATTTGTCGGGCTATGAAATTAATCTTAACGACTATGAAATATACCATTCTATAAAGCAATTATCAATTGAAAATCAAGTTTTAAATGGAAATATAAAATTACTTTTTCAATTTCAAAATAATCAATTGACTTCTTTTTATTGTTTTTTTATAAAACATAATTATCCAAATGAGTTACAATATCTAAATGGAGTAAATGTAAAGTTAATTTCAGTTGAACGACAGAATCCAAACGCAAAGATTATTGATATTAGTTATAAACAAAAATTAAACTCCTTTATTGAAGATTCATTGATTTATGAAGCTCTTTTAGTGAATAAAAACGGATGGATTACGGAGGGTAGTAAATCAAATGTTTTCTTTTTGAAAAATAATTTATTGTTTACAGCTCCAAAATCGTTGATTTTACCTGGAATTACAAGAAAAATTGTCTTAAAATTAGCTAATTTAGCCAAAGTTGATATTATTGAAGAATGTGTAAACCAAAAAGATATTCGTTTTTACGATGCAGTATTTATATCAGGTACTTCACCAAAGATTCTTCCAATTGCTTCTATTGATAATTATAATTTTAATGTAAATCATCCGCTGTTGAAAAAAATTATGGAAGACTATAATTTTGAAATAGAAAATTATATTTTAAAAAGATAGTTTTAAATTAATTAGAATAATTTAGGCATACAGGGTTCGTAAGTTTTTCTATGATAATGAGTTATTCCATTTTGAATGATTGCTTTTTTATGAAAAAGTGTTGGATATCCTTTGTTTTTTTCCCATCCATAAATTGGAAATTCCATATCAATTTCCTTCATATATTCATCTCTGTATGTTTTTGCTAATATAGAAGCAGCTGCAATTGACATATAAATTCCATCTCCTTTTATAATACATTTGTGAGGTATATTAACCTTGTTTTTAAAACGATTTCCATCAATTAAAAGTAATTCAACTTTTGTTTTAAGCTTACAAACAGCCTTTTGTATAGCTTCAAAAGATGCATTTAAAATATTGATTTCATCAATTACATCATTACTAAGACTTTCTACTGCAAAATCAATAGCATCTTTCTCTATTTCAATTCTTAATAAATTTCTTTGTTTTTCAGTTAACTTTTTTGAGTCATTCAACCTATTATTAAAATAATCTTTAGGTAAGATTACCGCTGCAGCATAAACAGGTCCTGCCAAGCAACCTCTTCCAGCTTCATCACAGCCAGCTTCAATTAAGTTTGATGAAAAACAGGGCAATAACATGCCTTTTTTACTTTATTGAATTGATAATAGAATCAAAAATCAATTTGCCGTCAATATTTCCTAAAGCAGGATCAGCAGCTCTTTCAGGATGAGGCATCATACCAAATACATTGCGTTTTTCATTACAAATACCTGCAATATTCAATGTTGAGCCATTTGGATTAGCTTCAGGAGTTATATTACCATCTGCATCGCAATAACTGAATAATATCTGATTATTTTCCTGAAGTTTTTTAACGGTATTATGATCTGCATAGTAACGTCCTTCTCCATGTGCAATAGGAATTTTTAAAATTTCCTTTTTACTTAGTTGTTTCGTTATAATACTTTCACTTTCCTGAGGAATAATAAATGTATTTTTACAAATAAATTGATGATTCTTGTTTGCAGTAAGCGTTCCAGGAAGTAATTTAGCTTCAACAAGTATTTGAAAACCATTACATATACCCAAAACATAACCACCGTTATTTGCAAATTCAATAACTTTTTCCATTATTGGAGAAAATCTAGCGATGGCTCCACTTCTTAAATAATCTCCATAAGAAAATCCTCCTGGTAATACGATAAAATCGCAATTTTGAAGATCTGTGTTTTTATGCCAAAGCTCAACAACTTCTTGATTCATAACTTTTTTAAGTACATAAATCATATCATGGTCGCAATTGGAACCGGGGAAAATAACTACTCCAAATTTCATTGTATTATTTAAATTAAATTTTCAACAAAAATACTGTTTTTTGATAATAGTATTCTAAATATTTTCATATAAACTCAGTATTTCTAAAATTATTAATTTTTTTTAAGTACTTTCGTAGCTTATTAAAACTTTTAAAGTTAAAAATCTATTTAATGAAAAAATTTTTTTTGATTTTCTTCGCTGTTTTTTGTTTTATTTCATTTAAAATTTATAGTCAGCAAAGTTTGTATTTTGAAGGATTTGATGATGACATAAGAGGCAAAAATGGTCTAAGAGTTATGTTTTATAACCTTGAAAACTTTTTTGATACAAAAAATGACAGTATTACTTCTGATGATGAATATACTGCTTTTGGAATGAAACATTGGGGTCGTGAAAAATATGCCAATAAATTAAATTTTATTTACAAAGCTATTATGAGTGTTGGTGGATGGGAACCTCCAGAAATAATCGGAGTTTGTGAAGTTGAGAATAAATATGTAATGGGTGATATAGCTTATGGAACTCCATTACGAAAGTTCAAATATAATTATATTCACCATGATTCACCCGATTCAAGAGGAATAGATGTTGGACTACTCTATCGTACCGATAAATTTAAACCTATTTATAATGAAGCAATTAAAATATTATATCCTTTTGATACTGCCTCAAGAACCCGTGATATTTTGTATGTTAAAGGTATTTTAATAAATAATGATACTATTCATTTATTTATTAACCATTTTCCTTCAAAGTTTGGAGGTGCAAATATTACCATCCCAAAAAGAAATTTTGTTGCATCATTATTGCGAAATAGGGTTGATAGTTTATTAAATATTAATAGCAATTCAAATATTTTGATAATGGGTGATTTTAATGACGAACCTGCAGATGAAAGCATAAGTAAATTTTTAAATGCTAAATGCGATACTTTAAATTTAAAACAAACTGATTTATATAATTTAATGTGTAATTTAAAAAGTATTGAGAAAATAGGTTCTAATAAATTCAGGGAAAGCTGGAGTCTGATTGATCAGATAATTGTATCAAATTCTCTGGTTAGCCTTTCAAAAGGATGGAAAGTGAAGAATAACAGGGCTTTTATCTTTAAAGCAGATTTTTTATTGATTGCTGATGAAACTTATATGGGTTTAAAAACGTTTAGAACATATAATGGACCAAAATATACAGGCGGATTTAGTGATCATCTGCCAGTTTATGTTGATTTAATTTACAAATATTGATTTAAAATGAATAAAAGAAATTTCATTATCCTTATTCTCATTTTTTCAGGAATAGCAATAATTGCAATAATCTATTTGAGTAATAATTACTTTAAAAAAGAAGAAACAAAAGTTGTTGAAATTAAAAAAGATGAACCAGAGTTTGTTAAGCATGGTACACTTCAGTTTATTAGTATAAATAATGCCAATCAATTAATTAAAACAATTGATATAGAAATTGCTAAAGATGAATATTCTCGTGAAAAAGGAATGATGTATCGCAGGAATATGATGGAGAATCAAGGAATGCTTTTTGTTTTTGAAGATGCATCTCCCCGATATTTTTGGATGAAAAATACATATATTTCATTGGATATTATTTATGTTGGAAAGGATAAAAAAATTGTTTCTATTCAAAAATCGGCAGTACCTTTAAGTGAAGAGTCATTGCCTTCATATAAAGATGCAATGTATGTTGTAGAAGTAATTGCTGGTTTTGCTGATAAATTTAAAATAAATGAAGGAGATTCGATAAGTTTTAATTAAAATTAATCTTCATTTTGTTCTTTTACGATAAGAAATATATCTTCATTTTCCTTTTTTAATAAATATTTCTCTCGTGCAAATTTTTCTAAAGTTTTCTTATTTGTACTTAACTCGTAAGTTGCTTGTTTATCCTTTTCAATTTCTTTAAGATAATACTCTTTTTTATCCCTTAAATCATTAAGATCACCAAGAAGTTTAAATTGTGCTATAATGTTGTTTTTATCAATTGCTATCATCCAAATTGCAAATATGATAGTCGTTATGATATATTTATCTCTTAAAAATTTCAATATTTTTTTTAGCATGATACAAATTATTATATTGCAAAAGTACAACAGAAATCAATAGAAAATTAAATATCAATAATTTTTTTCAACTATAAAATGTTTATATTGTAATTTAAAATATTCAGATTTTTTTGCTTTAACTTATTTTCAATATTATATATGATGTTGGATTTTTAAATTTTTTTTTAAATTATTTTAAATAAAAAAAGCCGGTAACTTTAACCGGCTTTTTTAAATATAAAATATTTTTATTAGTTAGCTACACCACCATTTGCGATTACTTTTTCACCAGTGTATATTTTGGATTTATCACCTTTTGTCATGTAAGCGATAACGTGGCATTTATCTATATTCCAAGTAGCTGGAACAGTAAATGTGTATGTTTTTACACCAAAAGTTTTTGCTGTTGTGGTTGCAATTTCATCACCCCATTGACCGGTAAAAAAGTCTCTTAAAACATTTTTTTGTTCATATTTTGCAGGTGCAGGAGGATTAGAACCAGATTGTTGAGTCATAATTCCACTTTCTGTAATTCCAACGTTTAGTTTATTTGCACCATCACCATCTGCTGTATAATAATATTGAACTGTTACAGTAAGTTTTCTTGAACTAGCAACAAATGTACTTTTAATTCCAATATTAACAGGAGAATTCCCACTTCCTAATATTGTGGCAACATTACCTTTCCATGAACCTCTTCCTATCGCAATTTTACCATTGTTATCTAAATCTTCACGATTAACAGCTCCTGCCGGATAACCTTCAACTTGAGTAAATGATATAATTGCTTGTGACCATGAAGATGTTAAATTCGGATCACCAGTATAAGGAACAGAATAAGATCCTCCATGCAAACTAAAACAGATTGCTTTACCTGGATTTTCAGTCATTATTTCTTCCATAATTTTATGTCCATCAGGACAGTATCCACATTTTACTCCGGTAAATTCTTCAAGTACAGCTTTTCTTGCTTCTGCTGCTTTATTTACAAAAGGAGTGTTTGGATTTGTTGTGTTAGTTGTAGTGGTTTCTTCTTTTTTACAAGAAAAAACTAATACAAAAATTGCTAAAAGCATTAAAATCGAAATTTTTTTCATATATATGTTTTTATTTATTTGTTTTATTTTAAAAAAATATAAAAAAATCAATACAATAGTTGTTAATAAAATTAACTAAACCGATAAACAGATTTTAAATCATTGGATATGTGTGATTTATAATTAATAATTATTTTGTTAAAGAAATCATAAATTGTGAAAATGATATAATTCAGTAATTATTTACTATAAAAAGAGTATAATCTGAAAAATTATTAGCAATTTTGTAAAATATTATTTTTAATAAATCATTTAAATATGCCTGTTATTAGTCAATCAATGCCATTTGTTGTAGAACTTTTACTATTATTGCTTACAGCACGTATGTTTGGCGAAATAATGGAAAGGTTAAATCAACCAGCAATGATAGGAGAGGTTTTGGCTGGTGTCATTTTAGGTCCATCTTTGCTTGGATTTGCTGTATTTACAAATGAAATTAAAGTAATTTCTGATTTAGGAGTTTTTTTATTAGTTATTCTTGCTGGTTTTGAAATTGATATCGAGGAGCTTAGGAAATCAATCAGAGGTCGCAATGCTTGGATTGCTATAATGGGATTTATTATTCCAATGTTAAGTGGTTTTGTCATTGGGATAATTTTTGAACTTCAAATCATGTTAACTGTCTTTTTGTCATTATGTATTTCTATATCAGCATTACCCGTAAGTATTAGAATTTTAATGGATTTAGGGAAATTAAATTTATTAACATTTGTCATCAGGAATATTGAATTTAATACGAATGCATTTAAAATCTCAAAAATATGAATATTTCAATTCCTTATTTTGAATTACCATTTTTTACTAACCTTCTTATTCTATTAGTTTTAGCAAGATTATTAGGTGAAATCTTTGAGAAATTTAAACAACCTGCTATGATTGGTGAAATAATAGCAGGTATTATCCTTGGTCCTACATTATTGAATATTATTCATAGAACAGAAGAAGTTAAAACAATTTCTGAATTAGGTGTATTTCTTTTAGTTATAATAGTAGGTTTAGAAATTGATTTTGATGATATTTTACGTTCAATTAAGGGGAAGAGAATAATTATATCAATAATGGCATTTTTTATACCATTACTTAGCGGTTTTACTGTTGGATACTTTTTTGGTTTAGAAACAATGACAACAGTTTTTATAGGATTATG
>CAZYEM010000225.1:0-6944 GCA_964646395.1 uncultured Bacteroides sp. | reverse complement strand
ATAGCCTTAGGAAGTATGGGGTTCAATACAAAATCATATGCTTCAGCTCCGGTTCTTACTTTCGATGGCCAGCCAAAGAAAGTATGGCAAACTGATTCAGAGTGGATAAAGACAAAATACGGTGCCTGGGGCGGCCCCGGAGTTGACTCTACTCCCGGCCCTATGGATACTATTCTCGTAAAGGATTATGCACCCAGATCCTCAGTCGTCACCAAAGAAACCTTTGTTCCAAAGGCCAAATATCCAGTTATTGACTGTCATGTTCACATTTTGGCCAAGACTCCCGGGGAGGTGACTGAATGGGTCAAGACTATGGATGAAGTTGGCATAGAAAAATCAATAGTCCTCACAGGAGCGACAGGCGCTGATTTTGACGCTCTCGTTGATTTGTATCTCAAAGCGTATCCCGGACGGTTTTTGCTTTTCTGCGGATTGGACAGAACAGATATCGACAAACCTGATTATTCCTTAAGAACTGTAGCAGAGTTGGTAAGATGCCATAACAATGGTGCTTGCGGAGTAGGTGAACTTTCGGACAAAGGGTTTGGTTTAACCCCTTCAACAAAGTTTCAGACAATATATCATAACAAGGTAGGAGAACTTTCAAACAAGGGGTTTGGTTTAACACAAGAGACACTTCCACACGACAAGCGACTCCATCCGAACGATTCACGCTTGGATGCTTTCTGGGAAAAATGTGCAGAGCTGAAAATGCCTGTGAATCTACATGTTGCCGACCACCCGTCGTGCTGGACACCGCTTGATGTTTATCAGGAACGTACCCCTGCTTACCAGCATTTCAACAGACTTGGATTGGATATCCCTTCGTATGATGAACTGATAACCATTAGGAACCAGACACTTGAGAAGCATCCGAATACACTTTTTATAGCATGCCACCTCGGCAATCAGGGCAACGACCTTGGAACGCTGAGTTCGGCAATGGATAAATATCCCAATCTCTATCTGGACATCTCTGCACGAGACTACGAAATAGGGAGAACACCCAGAACTTCAGCAAAGTTTCTGACTAAATATCAGAACAGGATTCTGTTTGGAACTGACCAGAGCCGGGAAAAGAGTATGTATCAGATTCATTGGCGGTTGTTAGAAACTGCTGACGAGTATTTTATTGGAAGAGTAGGATGGCGATATTATGGACTAGAGCTGTCAGACCAGGTTTTGGCATCACTTTACAGAGGTACTGCCAGAAAAATCTTAAATATTTGATAAGATGAAAATTTGGAAATTTGGAATTATTGGGGCCGGCCTGATTGCTGATTTTCATGCAAAAGCAATTCAAAATCTGGAAAATGCTAATCTTATCGGGATTTTCGACTCAAATCCTGACAAGGCTCGTAAATTAGCTGAAAAATACAATTGTAAAACATTCAAAGATTCTGAAGAATTACTTAGCTCCAGCGAAATAGACATTGTTACAATTGCAACACCAAGTGGTATCCATATGGAACCAACAATTGAAGCAGCCCTGTGCGGAAAGCATGTTTTATGCGAGAAACCACTTGAGATTTCATTGGAACGCATTGACAAAATGATCGAAGCCCACTCTTTGGCCGGCACAAAACTGGGTGGAATATTTAATTATCGCTATCATGATTCACTTAAATATCTGAAGTCAGCCATTGATGATGGGCGCTTTGGAACAATAACCTATGCCTCAATACAGGTACCCTGGTGGAGAGGTGATGATTATTATAAGGATAGCTGGCATGGAACTTTAAAACTCGATGGCGGAGGTGCTCTGATGAACCAAACAATTCATATGATTGATATACTTCAACATCTAATGGGACCTGTTGATTCGCTACAGGCATATACCGCTTCACTGGGCCATTCGATTGAAGCAGAGGATACAGGGGTCGCTGTTTTAAGATTTAAGAACAATGCACTGGGAGTAATATACGGATCTACAGCATCATTCCCAGGTCAGTTTCGCCGCATCGAAATTACCGGAACAAAAGGAACCGTTATCCAGGTGGAAAATAGTTTTAAGTTATGGCAATTTGCTGATCAGACAGATGCTGACAACGAAATAATTAACAAATTCAACCAAGTTGAAGGAGGTGGTGGTGTATCCGATCCAGGTGCTATCCCTTTCGAACCCCATGCAAAAAATATTGCTGCGTTTATTGACTCCATTGAAAATGATAATACTTTTGAAATCAATGGAATGGAAGCGAGGAAAGCTGTAGAGATTGTTCTGGCTATTTACACCTCTGCCAGAGAAATGAGACCTTTTATTTTTTAAAATAACTATTAATTTTTTCAAAAACACATTCAAAATGACAAAAAGGAGAGACTTTTTTAAGAAAAGTGTACTGGGATCTGCCGGTATTACCATTGGTGGCATGGGGTTCAGTTCGAAATCTTATGCTTCAATTATTGGTGCCAATGATCGTATTATTGCTGCCGTTGTCGGTATCGGCGGACGAGGCGGTGCGCATGTTGGTGCATGGTGTAACCTGAAAGATTCCAAAAATGTGACATTAAAAACACTTTGCGATGTTGATGAAAATTTTTTCGCCAAAAGTGTAAAGACTGTTGAAAGCATAACGAAAGTTAAACCACAGACTGAATGGGATATGCAACGGGTATTCGACGACAAGGAGATCAATGTTGTATCGTTTGCCACACCTAACTTCTGGCATGCCCTTGGAACCATCTGGGCTTGTCAGGCAGGCAAAAATGTTTATGTTGAAAAACCAGCCTGCTGGAGTCTTTGGGAGGGCAGAAAAATGGTTGAGGCCTCAAAAAAATACAATGTAAGAGTACAAGTCGGTCATCAGAACCGTTCATCAGCCAATGTAATCGAAGCAATGAAATTTCTGCATAGTGGTGGTATCGGCGATGTTTATATGGCTCGTGGCCTTTGCATCAAACCGCGCGACTCCTTTGGAATTGCCCCTGACACTGCTCCTCCTGCTACTCTTCATTATGATAATTGGCTCGGACCAATCGCTTTTCGTCCTTACAACGAAAAAAAAGGTCATTATAACTGGCATTGGTTTTGGGAAACAGGAAATGGTGATACCGGCAACCAGGGACCTCACCAATTTGATATCGCACGCTGGGGAATGAACAAAAATGAACACCCCGTTTCTATCTATTCTTCAGGTGGCATCTTCGGAATTGATCCTAAAGAGTGTGCACAGGAAACTCCAAATACACAATCTTCCATTTTTAAATACAGCGATGGAAAAATACTTGAGTTTGAGACACGAGGTCGTTATTCAAATTCAGAATCTAGTCTTGAAATAAAAATTGGCAATGTTTTTTACGGAACAGATGGATACCTCGAACTTGAAGGTGATACATGGAAAGCTTTCCGTAAAAGGGAAAAAGAATCTTTTGCCGGATCGAAACCTCAATCTGGTCCAAAAGTGGCAGAAACTCTTACCGGATACGAAGGGGCTGAACATTTCGCAAACTTTATTGATGCAGTCCGTTCGGGCAAAGACGGAGATATGAATTGCAGTATCACTGATGGCCATTTATCGGCCGCTCTTCCCCATTTGGCAAATATCTCTTATCACCTTGGACATGAATTGAAGTTTAACGGAGCGACAGAGAAATTTGTAAACAATGCTGAGGCAGACGCTTTATTGAAAAGGAAAGTGTACCGTAAACCATTTATTATTTCTGACAAAGTTTAATTTGAACATCATGAAACTTAAATCATTCACAATTTTACTGTTAACAGTTTTATTATCCCTTTCAAACAATATTAATTCTATTGGGAAGGATAAAAAGGGCAAGGATTTAAAAATTGTTTTTATCTCACGGGAGACAGACAAAAAGGTTGATGTCATGATTGACGGAAAACTTTTTACTTCCTATTGTTGGTTTGACAATGTTTACAAACCAATTTTATATCCTGTGCTTACCTCAGCAGGGACTGTAATTACAAGAGGATTTCCACTTAAACCCAGAGAAGGTGAACGGAATGATCATATCCACCAGGTTGGTATTTGGTTAAACTATGGCAATGTTGATGGTTTTGATTTCTGGGGAAACGGCTCAACCGGCAAAAGGAGCCCTAACGGAGGAGAAGTAAAACATATTAAGGTCGAAAAGTTGTCAGGTGGAAAAGGCGAAGGAGTAATGATTACCAGTGAAAGCTGGATCGATCCTTCAGGCAAGGAACTTCTTGCAGAAAAAACCGAATACCATTTTATAGCCAAAGGTTCAACACGTATCATCGACCGTATCACAACGCTGACGGCTACAGGCAAAACCGTAACAATGAAAGACACGAAGGAAGGTATGTTTGGTATTCGTGTTGCACGTCAACTTGAACTGCCTTCGAAAGATAATATTACACTCACTGATTCGAAGGGTCATCCTACTACGGTAAAAGCCATGTCAAATGTAGGTGTTACCGGGAAATACCTTAGCAGCGAAGGTGTTGCCGATGATGCAGTTTGGGGTACCCGTGCCAAATGGATGAATCTGTATGGAAGTATTGGTGACGAAAAAATATCAGTAGTCATATGCGATCATCCCAAAAACCAAAGCTATCCAACCTACTGGCATGCCAGAGGATATGGACTTTTTGCAGCCAATCCGCTGGGTGTAAAAGATTTTACTGTGGGGAAAGAAGAACTGAATTTTTCTATTCAACCTGGCAAGTCAACAACATTCAGATACCGCGTAATTGTTAATTCGGGAGCATTTTTAACCGATGCTGAGATTAATGCTTCAGCTGACGATTTTGCAAAGAAATATTAGCGTTTTTAATAAACAATCCTGCATTTAATTGATTCAAATATTAATATTTGAATCAATTAAATGCAAAAAATGAGATAAGTATAGTGACAAAAAAAATAGGCAATTATCGCTATCGAATTCTTGCACTGGTGTTTATGGCCACTACGATCAACTATTTCGATCGTAGTATTGTAGGAGTAATGGCTCCGACATTGCAAAATCTTTTCGATTGGTCAAATAAAGATTATGCAGCCATCATGGTCTCTTTTAAAGTTGCATATGGTATTGGATTACTCTTCATGGGTGGTATAATTGATAGGTTTGGAACTAAGGTTGGTTATACTATTTCAATTGTAATTTGGAGTATATTTGGAATGCTGCATGCCGTAATCAGACCTGCCTTTGGTTTAATCGGGTTTATTGTGGCGCGCTTCGGACTGGGAATTGGTGAGTCTGGAAATTTTCCTGCCGCAATTAAAGCTGTAGCTGAATGGTTTCCTAAAAAGGATCGGGCTTTTGCTACTGGGATTTTTGATGCGTCAACCAGTGTGGGCGCCATATTAGCTCCATTTGTTGTTGGAGCAATCGTATCAGTTGAGGGCGAGAACTGGCAAATACCATTTCTTTTGACAGGAGTTCTGAGTGCATTGTGGGTATTTTTATGGCTCAAAACCTATCAGAAACCAGAGGTGCATCCAAAATTATCAAAACAGGAGTTAGCCTATATCAACAGCGATTCTGATGAAGAGACAACAGAAAAAATCCCCTGGTTGAAACTTCTACCCAAACGGGAGACCTGGGCATTCTCTTTGACAACGATAACAGATGGTGTATGGTGGTTTTATCTTTTCTGGGGTGCAAAATTCTTAGCCGAGCAATTTGGGGTTGACATCAAAAATATTGGACTTCCATTCCTGATAATTTTCATCATGGCTGATGCCGGAAGTCTCATTGGTGGATACACATCCGGGGCATTGATAAAAAAGGGTTGGTCGATCAATAAGGCCAGGAAAATCACCATGCTGGTTTGTGCCGTTATTATTCTACCTGTCACCGTTGTACCACTTATTGCGAGCAAATGGTTAGCTGTCTTTTTAATTGGTCTTGGTGCTGCCGGTCATCAGTCGTGGTCAATAAACAGCTATACATTGGTATCTGACGTTTTCCCAAAAAAAGCAACAGCATCTGTCATAGGAATAGGGAAAATGATCGGCGTCGCAGTCGCGGTAGTTGCTGATATTGCCTTGGGTGCAGTCCTGGATACTGCCAATAATTCGGGTTATTTCTGGGCATTCGTTATTGCAGGTTTGTCTTATCTGTTTATCCTGGGTTTTGTACACCTGCTAATGCCAAAGATGACACCTTTGGATGACAAGTTGAATTATATTCATTAGTTTACTTTAAAATCACAATAGAATCATGGAAATTATTATTTCAGAAAACAAGCAGGTTCTTGGTACAGTGGCTGCCCAAAGAGGTGCAGCATTAATTCGTAAAGCAATTCTCGAAAACGGGAAAGCAAATATTATTGTTGCTACTGGTGCCTCTCAGTTCGAAATGCTCAGCCAGTTGGTAAAAGAGGATATTGATTGGTCTGTAGTAACCGCATTTCATTTGGACGAATATATCGGAGTATCTGATACCCATCCTGCCTCGTTTCGAAAATATCTCAAAGAACGTTTTGTCGATCTCGTATCACCTAAGGAGTTTGTTTATGTTAATGGCGACTTTGACCCTTATCAGGAATGTGTCCGTTTGGGAAAGTTAATCAGTAATCACCCGATCGACGTGGCATTTGTAGGAATTGGTGAGAACAGCCATTTAGCATTCAATGATCCTCCTGCAGATTTTGAAACGGAAGAAGCCTATCTGGTAGTAACACTGGATGAAGAGTGTCGCCGCCAGCAAATGGGTGAAGGATGGTTCCCGACTTTGGACGATGTTCCTAAGCAGGCAATCAGCATGTCGATTAAACAAATAATGAAAACGAAAGCGATTATTTGCAGCGTTCCCGATTTACGCAAGGCAAATGCAGTTAAAAAAACTGTTGAAGGTACAATCTCCTCGGCTATCCCATCATCGATAATGCGGCAACATGAGGCAGTGTGGCTTTATCTTGATACCGATTCGGCCTCAATGTTAAAAAAATAGTTTAGTTGAAACTTAACAGAAATTTTCTAATATGATGAATCGACGTGAATTCAGTAAAGTTGCTG
>CAZYEM010000224.1:0-6960 GCA_964646395.1 uncultured Bacteroides sp. | reverse complement strand
TGCTCTTCCGTGTACTGTTTTCTGCCCATCGAAAACCCACCCTTTCTAGCGACGTCAAAGGCCAAAACCCGAACATCCCGGATGGATCAAGAAACGGGGAGGACGTCAAAGCCATCACCGACCAGGCCGGGGCGATCGTCGCCAGCGGCACGTACGTGCCCGAGTTGTAGACGTGCGTCCCGCTGCCAGCGGCCGCACAGGGCTGGTCTCTCTGAGGGCGAATCCCTAACTCACACTCTGAAAAAAATTTTTCCTCCCGCCACCACCATCACCCAAAAGATTGAGTGCCAGGCATTTTGGCGGCAAGAAGGCAAGGTTCTCGACAAGAACCGCAGCAGAAGAGGGAGTGCACTAGCGAGATTCTCAGTATCGACGGGAGCAAGACAAAGGGTACGCTCAAGGGCTGCGAGGGTGTCATGCACAAGATCTTCGTGAGCCTGAATTGTTTTGTTCTCCTCGTGGGGCTCGCGCACGCCGACCCGCAGGACGAGAGAACGACTCTGTCCGTCGAGCAGGCCAAAGTATTCGCTCAGGACACGAGTGGGCGGTTGCAACTCGATCGGTTGGTCATGCTGTCCCCCGAGGCAGCGAAGGAACTGGCCCGGTTCGAAGGTTGGCTGTCACTCAACGGGCTGACGTCGCTGTCGAAAGAAACTGCGGAGGCGCTTGGCCAACACAAAGGGCCGTTACACCTCAACGGGTTGGCGAACGTGTCGGACGAGGCGGCGACGGCGCTGGCCTCGCACGTCGGCGAACTGTCGTTGAACGGTCTGACCTCTCTCTCGGACGAGGCCGCCAAGGCTCTCGCCAAGCACAACGCCAACTACAATGGAGGCCGCCTGTATTTGAACGGCCTGACCACGATTTCCACGGTGGCAGTCCAAGCGTTGGCAACACGCAAGGGGGTGTACCCATTTCGGCTCGAAGGGTTGACCTCGCTTTCGCCGGAAACGGCGGCGGTACTGGCGCAACTCCCCTTGACTCAATGGGACCCCAGGCTTCCCAGCCTCGAGACGATTCCCGACGACGTGGCCCAGGCGTTGGCGAAACGAGAGTTGGCCGACAGACGCCCGTATGCAATGGGGGGTTTGACCTCCATTTCCGCTGAAGCGGGAAAGATGCTGGGGCCGAAGCTCGATGGTCGACTCCCCGCACTCAAAGTGCTTTCCGTTGAACTCGCCGAAGGGCTGGCGAAAAAGCGCTACGACGGCGTCGTCATGAGCCCCCTGTGCCTCGACGGCCTGACGACGCTGTCCCCCGGTGCGGCCAGGGCCATCTCCGAATGGGATGGCCAGATCTACTTCGACGGCCTGACGGAGATTTCCGACGAAACCCTCAAGGCACTCGTCGAACACAAAGGGCGCCCCGGCGACAAGTTGTTAGTCCACCTCAGAGGCTTGGAGACGCTTTCCGGTGACGGCGCCGTGATCCTGGCCGCCTGGCCGAAATGGTGTGGCGACCTGCCGGCGTTGACGGCGCTCTCCGAAAAATCAGCCGCCGCGCTGGCGTCGTCTCGCAACTGGAATGGCAGTCTTCCATCCTTCAAAACGATCACCCCCGACATGGCCAGGACGCTGGTCGGGCGGCAGGGCAATCTCCTGCTGGATGGGTTGACGACGCTTTCCGATGAAACAGCGAAGGAACTCGCCAGGCATCAGGGAGGCACCCTCTCGCTCAACGGATTGCCCTCGCTTTCCGACAACGCTGTCGTGGTGCTCGCCGCGCGCGATGGGCGCCTATCCCTGAACGGGTTGAAATCGCTTTCCGACCAGTCGGCCGCGGCACTTGGAAAACACAAGGGTGATTGGCTGTTCCTCGATGGCCTGACATCCTTGACCGACGAGGGAGCACGGTCGCTGGCCCAGCATGCCGGAATCGTGTCGCTGAAGGGGTTGCAGACCGTCTCGGACGCATCGCTCCAGGTGCTGAAGGTCAATTCACGCATTGGACTGGCGGACAAACTCCGCGTGGCCCATGAGGACATTTCGGCCAAGACCGACGGGAAGTTCGTCGGCGCCTTCCTCGAAGCCCACTGCACGAGTTGCCACGGCGGTGACAGCAAGGAAGGCGACTTCTCGATGGATCGCCTGTCGGTCGACAATATCGCCGGCCGGGTCGCCTATGCCTCGATCCTGGAGCGACTTCGCGCCGGAGACATGCCGCCAAATGTCGAGGATCGGCCAGATCCCGCGGAATCCGCCGGCGTTGTGCGATGGATTGCGTCGCAACTCGACACGCCGCTCGAGGGGCCTGTGACGCCGTATGCGGTCAAGGAAGCGCCGGTGGACGGGAATCGTTTGCCGCACGCGATTCTTTTCGGCGGTCCGCGCGGGCCGAGCGTGCCGCCGCCGCCGCGACTGTGGCGTCTGTCGCCGTCTGCCTACACCAAGGCCCTCAGCGGCTTCTATGTGAACGGCTTGCAGCAACCGTTTGGCCAGATTCAGGATGCCGGCTTCAAGGACTTCTCGGCGATGTACGCGCCGGACGAAGGCGCCGCGAGTTTGATCATCGCGAATGCCGAGCAGGTTGTCCTGACCCAGACCAAGTCGCACGTCCTGGCCAACATCAACGAAGTCCCGGCCGGCAAGGAGCCGCTCTGGCCGAGCGACGAACGGATCAAGACGGCGACCCCCGAAGAACGCGAGCATCTCGCGAAGGGCGATCGAGTTCGCCAGGGAAACGGAATCTTTGCCCCTTTGATGCATCCCAAGGTTTCGGCGAATCGCAGCGAACTGGTGCAGGCGCTGAAGCAGCAGTACCAGGCCGTCGTCCTGCGAACTCCGCGTGAGGAAGAGCTGAAAAGCCTGCTGGAACTCTACGAGGAGGTGGCCAGAGAGGGGGATTTTTCGCTGGCGGGCAAGGCGATTCTGATGGCGCCGCTCATCACGCCCGAGGCCATCTTGCGCTTCGAGATCGGGCTCGGCGCGGAAGTGCGGCCCGGCGTGCGAATGCTGTCGCCGCGCGAGACCGCGCTCGCGATCGGCCTCTCCCTTTCCTCCAGACGCAATCTGGGGCTTTTGGCGGCGGCCGCCCAGGGGAAACTCGCGTCGCGCGACGAAGTTGCCGCCGCCGTCCGTACTGCTCTCAACGATCCCAAGCTCGGCAAATCACGGATCCTTTGGTTTTTCCGCGAATACTTCGATTATTACCGGGCGACCGATGTCTTCAAGGATCCGCTGCCCGACTACATGCTTCGCCGTCGCATCAACCATGCGCCGGAAGATTATGTCGCGGAGACCGACCTGTTCGTTTTGCAAATCCTCGGCGAGGATCAAGATGTCTTCGAAAAGATGCTGACCGCTCCCGCTTGGTCAACGGCTGATCGACTTCGGTCTTTTTCGCAAGCGGCCCGTGAATTCCCCGCATCGACGTTCCAGGACAGTGACATAAGCCCGATCTTCCGCAAACTTCCGCCGACCGAGAGCGAGAACGATTCCCGAACCGCCGGCGACACCCGAATCGCCGGCGACAACATCGGTGTTCTCATGCAGCCGAGTTGGCAGGTGGCCTGGTCCACGAACTTCCACAACGACATCGTTCGCCGCGGCCGTTGGCTGCGTGAACGCCTGCTGGGCGGCCGGGTGCCGGACTTGCCGATCAATGTCGCCGCGATGATCCCCGACGACCCGCACCGCACGCTCCGCCAGCGGCAGATGGTCACACGGGCGGCCGAGTGCTGGGAGTGCCACTATCGTATGGACGAGCTCGGCACGCCGTTCGAGTACGCCGACCACTACGGATTCGTTCGCACATCCGAACCAGTCATCGATCTTGAAGCGATGGAGTCGGTCAAGGACAAGACGACCAAGGTCTACCGCGACGCGCCGCTCGACACGACGGGCTTCATCCGCCACAGCGGCGAACCAAGCCTCGACGGCCCGGTCAAGGACGCTCCAGAAATGCTGCGGCGGCTGGCGGAATCGGAACGCGTGCGACAGGTGTTCATTCGTCACGCGTTTCGCTTTTTCCTGGGACGCAATGAAACTCCCGGCGATGCGCCGGCATTGCAGGAGGCTGACCGCGTCTACCTCGCAAGCGGCGGCAGCTTCAAGGAACTGCTCGTGTCGCTGTTGTCATCGGAATCTTTCTTGTATCGAACCCTGCCCGCTATCGCCGAGGAGTCCAAATGACGATCGCCAACACCGCACTCAGGATGATTACGCCAGACCAGGTCGATCGCCGAACGGCCCTCAAGGGCATCACGCTCGGCGCGGGGGCGGTCGTTCTCCAGCCGTTTTTGAACGCGCTGGCAGCCGAAGCCAGGGGCGAAGCGCCGCCGCCGCGGCTGGTCTTCGTCGTCGAGGCCAACGGACTGTGGGAGTCTCACGTCCGTCCGCAGACCCTGGGCGCGGCGGGGAACGGAGGGACCAGCGCGGCGGACAAACTGTACGATTCGCCGCTCGCGGACCATCAACTTCCCGAAGCCATCGCGCCCCTGGAGGCGATCAAGGATCGGATGTCGGTCGTGCTGGGGTTGTCCAGCAAACATGTCGTGCCGAACCACGGTGGCGGATATGGCGTCTTCAATTGCTGCAAGCAAGGCCTGGGCTCTCTCCATGCGGTCCATGCACAGACGGTCGATCACGCCTTTGCCGCGCAGGTTCCAGCAGTGCTTCCCGTCGTCGGGTTGGGGGTGCCTGCGAACCCGGACCGGGTCTTCTCCAACTGGCTGTCGGTGAGTTCACCGAGGCGGCCAATGCCGTACATCTGCCAGCCGGAGATGGCCTTCCGGATGCTCTTTGGCAGCGCGGCGGAGGGGGACGCGGGGAAGGTGTTCCAGGTCCGGAACAAGCTGCTGGACTGGTGCCGCTCCGATATCCGGCGTGTGCGCGACGAACTGCCGCAAATGGACCGTGAGAAACTCGACGCGTACCTCGACAGCTTCGAGCAGATGCGCTCCCGGCAACAGAAGCTCAGCGAGATCAAGGATCGCCTGGAGGCCAACCTGCCCGCCCTGGACAAGTTCGATTGCAAACGGACGACCGGCCGCTTCGAGGCCCAGTGTTCCATGGCGGTGGCGGCGCTGGCTTCTCGGTTGACGAATGTGGCGGTCATCGATACGGCCTGTGGCTACCAGGGTTACCACACCTGGAAGGACCTGGGCGTGATCATCGACGGCCATGCGATCGGCCACACGGCTGCCCTTGATCCCAAGCGTGACCAGTCTGCCGTGCCGGTCCGCCGCTTCTACGCCGAGCGGGTCGTCGATATCGCCAGACGGATGGCCGCCGTGAAGGAAGGAGACGGCACGCTACTCGACAACTCGCTGATCATCTACCTGAGCGACTCGGCCGAAGAGCACCACGGCCAGGGCGAGCAGTGGCCGATGATCCTGGTCGGTAACCTGGGCGGGCGATTGAAGACGGCCGGCCGGTTCTTGCAATACCCCGGTTACAAAAAGGACGGACACCGGACGATGTCCAACTTTTTCCTGTCGCTGCTGCACGCGGTGGGGGACAAGCGCGAGAAGTTCGGCGAAGCGGATCGCGAACTCGAAAACATAGATACCGCCGGCCCGCTGGCGGAGATTCTGGCGTAACCCCCGTCGATTCGTTCGGCTCGATCAGGGCCTGCGGAGGCAAGATTGACCGGACTTTTTCGATTTCACTGGAGATCATTCATGAAGCCATTGTTCAAGAAATCGGTATTGCTGCTCGGCTGTCTGGCGATGCCACTGCACGTCGCCTCCGTTTCCGCCGCAGACACCCCCGTTCGCCCGAAGGGGCTGCGGGTTCATTTCGATGGCAACAGCTGGTTTAACTTCGTTCCGGGTGTGGTTGCCGAGATGGCCAAGGCGGCCGGAATCGAGCACACGGGGAATTGGAGTGCCGACCTGGGGCCCCTCGCGACCGGGAACATCGACGTTTACGCTTACGGCATTCACTGGTGGAACAACGATGAAACGCTCAAGAGGGTCGAGCAGGCTGCTGAAACCGGGCTGAAGGCCAATCCGGATTTCCGAGCGTATTGCCATGCTGCCTGGGTGGTCCACGATATCAGGGCTGATGATGCGAAAATCAAGACGGTGGACGACTACAACAACGCCAACCTCGATCAGGTTCAGGCGGAAATCGACAAGCATCGCCAAGTGCTCGAGGCCGCGGTGGACAAGATGAACGGGAAGTTCGGAAAGCGGGTGGTGTTCGTGGTGCCGGTCGGGGACGCCACGGTGAAACTCCGGAGAATGGTCGTGGAGGGCAAGTTTCCGGGAGTGACGAAGCAATCGGGGGTGTGGTCCGATGTCATGCCGCACCCCGGACGGCAGGTCCGGGCGCTGAGCGGTTACTGCCACTACGCGGCGATTTACCGTCTTTCGCCCGTCGGGTTGCAAAACAACAATTTTTACGAACGCGCGGATGATCCCTTACCGATCACCGCCGAGCAGCATGCGATCCTGCAGCAGATCGCATGGGATGTGGTTTCGCGGTATCCCTATGCGGGGATCGCCGCTCCGGCACATCCCGACGCCAAAGCCTCGGACTCTTCCGGCACGAAGGACGAGCCGAAGGCGGGAGCCCCCGGACCGGTGCCGGAACAACTCAAGGGCTGGAAGGCTACAAGCGTGATGCCCGGTGCTGGCATCGTGACCGATTACAACGACTACATCGATGCGTTGCCGAAGGCCGAACGGCCCGGCGTTGCGGACGTGAAGTACTACGTCGATAGCAACGGGCGATCAGCCGTGGCTGTCCTGGTCAACGTGGATCGTGTGGAGTGGGCCCATCTGCTCACCTACGACGAGCAGAACAAGCGGACGGGTGTGACGAAGTTTGTCGTGACGAAGTAATCAACGATGTTGATTGGCTCCCGGCCCGCGTGCAGCACGCCCGCGATGCCGTCGGTTCACATGGCACGCGGGTAGGCATTCCCACCCGGAGTCCCCCGGCTCCCGCCGGGGGCTTTTCGTCGGTCGGTACGGCAGATTCAACCCCGCGCTCGTGAAGGCTCGAAGCCTGCATC
>CAZYEM010000223.1:0-6964 GCA_964646395.1 uncultured Bacteroides sp. | reverse complement strand
ACGATGAAAAGTACATCGTCCACTTCCCCGAGATCCGCGAGGTGTGGTCCTTCGGGAGCGGGTACGGCGGCAATGCTCTGCTCGGTAAAAAATGCGTCGCATTGCGGATCGCCAGCACCATCGCCCGAGATCACGGTTGGATGGCAGAACATATGCTCATCATGGGACTCGAAAGCCCCGATGGGGTCAAAACCTATCTCACGGCGGCCTTCCCTAGCTACTGCGGCAAAACCAACTTGGCGATGATCACGCCCCCGGAGGACTACCAAAAGGCCGGCTGGAAAACCACCCTCGTCGGAGACGATATCGCTTGGCTCTGGCCTGGCAAGTCAGGCAAACTCCATGCGATCAACCCCGAGACCGGGTTCTTCGGCGTCGCGCCGGGTACCTCCTGGCAATCCAACCCAAATGCGATGCACGCTTTGTCGAAAAATACGATCTTCACCAACGTCGCTCTAACGGACCAAAACGGCGTGTGGTGGGAAGGCCTCTCGGCCCCACCGAGCCATCTGATCGATTGGACCGGGCAGGACTGGACCCCGCAGTCAGGTCGACTCGCCGCCCATGCCAACTCCCGATTCACCGCGCCGGCCGACCAATGCCCCAATATCGACCCCGAATGGCAAAACCCCGAAGGGGTGCCTATCGATGCGATCGTCTTCGGTGGACGTCGACCGACAACCATGCCCCTGATCTTCCAAGCCTTCGACTGGACCCACGGCGTATTCCTCGGGGCCACCCAAGGCTCCGAGACGACCGCGGCCGCAAGCGGTACGGTCGGAACCGTCCGCCGCGATCCAATGGCGATGCTCCCGTTCTGCGGCTACAACATGGGGGACTACTTTGCCCACTGGCTCGATATGCGAAAACATATCCGCCGTCTCCCGAGAATCTTCCACGTCAATTGGTTCCGAAAAGACGCCCAAGGCAATTTCCTTTGGCCCGGCTTCCGACAAAATATCCGCGTCCTCGAGTGGATCGTCAAACGATGCCACGGACGCATCCCAGGACATGAAACCCCCATCGGTTGGACCCCGGATTGGGAGGACTTCTGCGTCGAAGGACTCGAGGGCTTTACCCACGACCAATTCGATGCGGCCATGGAATTCCGCCGCGAGGACTTCTTGGCCGAAATCACAAGCCAAAATCAATTCTTTTTGAAGCTCTACCACTCCATGCCCAAAGAACTTTTATGCCAACACGAACTTCTTATGGCTCGAATGGCATAAGCAAAAACGATGCTTATTTCCCGGTTTTTACCGTTGCGAGATTGACATCGGGATTGTGCGCACCCTACCATATGACCACAACCGTTTTGTTTCATCACCGCATATTCCTTATGGAGTCAGTTCACAATGAAGAATCTTTTTGCCGCGGCTTTCGCCGCTTTGGTCGCTTTCTCTGCCGTTACCGCTTACGCTGAAAAAATCGATTTCGCCAAGGTCAAGTGCATGGTATCGGGCGCTGCAGCCAAGGAAGCCAAGTCCAGCGAATGGAAAGAGTGCAACGTCTACTTCTGCTGCGATAACTGCAAAGGCAAGTTCGATGCAGACAAAAAGGCCATGGCAGCCAAGGCCAATCACCAGTTGATCGCAACTGGCCAAGTGACCCAGAAGGCTTGCCCATTCTCCGGCGGAGAACTCAACAAGGACGCGACCGTTGAGTTCAAGGGTGCCAAGGTTTCTTTCTGCTGCAACAACTGCAAAGGCAAAGCAGAAAAGATGAGCGACGACGACAAGGTTGCTAACCTTTTCGGCGAAGAAGCTTACGGCAAGGCCAAGTTCGCCAAGGCTGCTAAGTAGTATTCAGATCGGACTGATCCGACTGATCCAAACTTTAAAAGCCTCGGAACCCGAAAGGTCCCGAGGCTTTTTTTATGCCCCAAACCCCAACGATTTCCAGCAATCAGCGCAGTCTGCTCCCGGCTTAAAAACTACAATAGCCAATCCACTGCTGATGTTATAACCCTTAATCTATCTATCCGAAGCGTTCCCTCGACGATGGCCTTGTCCTCAACGAAATCCAATCCCTCGGCCTCTGCAAGCCAACCCCAAAGTGAACCAGGGGTTGATTCTGCGGCTGTGTCCCAACCGCCGGTTCAGGTCTTTCGCGAAACCATCGAAAGCTTGGCTGTCGCTTTTATCCTCGCTCTGCTCTTCAAGTCCTTCGTTGCCGACGCGTTCATCATCCCGACCGGGTCGATGGCTCCGACGCTCATGGGTGCCCACAAAGACATCCAGTGCGAGCATTGCGGCTACCAGTACCAAAGCGGAGCGAGCGAAGAGTTCGACAGCAGCACGGGAGCTCGCAAAGAGGTGATGGTCGTCGAGACGATCTGCCCACTTTGCCGCAAACGCGAATCCATGGACATCGAGAAGAACAAGAATCACGCCACCTTCTCAGGCGATCGGATCCTCGTGAGCAAACTGACCTATGCGCTAAGCGATCCGAAGCGATGGGAAGTCATCGTTTTTAAGTTCATCGAGCAGGCCAAGTTAAACTACATCAAACGCTGCGTAGGATTGCCAGGCGAGACCCTCAAGATTTGGCACGGCGACATCTACATCAAGAACCCTAAATACCCCAACGGGATATCCACCTACGAATCGGCTGACGGATTCCGGATAGCTCGCAAACCACCTTCGGTCGTCGGTGCGACTCTTCAGGCCATCGCCGACACCGAGCATCTTTCGCCGGCCGTGGGCGAAGGGCGCCTCGAAGATTCATGGCAGGACGCCTCGCAGGATTCGGTCCCTAAGTGGCAAACTCAGATACAAGCGACGCCAACGAATCGCTCCTCGAAGTACCGCTGGGACGCACAGGTTTCCGATGTGCCTGAAGGCTCGACGGCCATGCTGCGGTTTACCCATCGGCTCGAAGAATCGGGCCGCTCGGGGACATCGCCAAACTCCGGCGACTTCCGATTCATCACCGACTTTACGGCCTACAACCAGAAGACCTTTCGAACCGCAAACGGTCGCTCCGACATGATTGAAACCGACGGAGCGCATTGGGTAGGAGACTTGGCAGGCCAGTGGCACATCTCTACGTCCAAAGGAACCCAAGCTCTGGAACTCTTACTCGTCGAGGGGGGAGTCGAATTCCTCTGCCAGATCGATTTAAGCACGGGCAAAGCGACCGCAAGAGCGTTGCATGATGGCAAGGCCATTTCGGTGTTCGAAGCGACGCAAGGCTTTGCACCGACGCTCGAAGCGCAAACCCCCGTACGATCCGGTTCGACGCATCGCATCCGCTATGCCAACGTCGACGATTCGTTGCGATTGTGGGTCGATGGCAAATCGATCCCTTGGGGAATCGACGGCGGGTACTCGATCCAGGCTGCCGTGGAAAACTATCGCCATCTTCCGGTCCATCGCCCAGAGAATCCTCTCGATGCGGCTCCTCTGGGAATCGGCATCCAGGGTGGCAGTGGTAAGATCCTTCAAGCCCAGGTCTTCCGAGATATCTTCTACACCGCAACGACCTTCGGGGGTAGCTCCTCATCCCGCTATGACGACCCGATCAACGTCAGGAACACCAAGGAACCCTACCGTATGGCAAAGGGTGCAACGCAAACCGACTGGTCGCCTGAGGGATTGATCTACCAACTCGGTCCAGGGGACTATTTCCCGATGGGGGACAACACCCAAGCATCCTCCGACGCTCGGATGTGGAACGTCCGCCAAGAGGCCGGGCAACCAGGCCGTTTGATGATCGGTCGAGCCGTTATGGTCTTCTGGCCCCACTATTGGACCTATGGCGGAATCCCATTCATCCCCAACTTCCAACGCATGAGCCTGATTCGCTAACCCAAGGAATTCGCTGGAGCATGGACGTTCTACGAGTCGAAAATCTAGAGAAAACCTTCGGGCGGCGCAAGGTCGTCCAAGGCGTTTCCTTTCGCGTTGCAGCAGGCGAAATCGTTGGGCTCCTAGGTCCTAACGGCGCTGGCAAATCGACCTCCTTCAAGATGACCTGCGGGTTGGTCCAACCCGATAATGGCAAAGTTTTCTTGGGGCCAGACGACGTGACTCGCTGGCCGATGTTCCTGCGAGCACGCGACGGCGGAATGGGGTATTTGGCCCAAGAGCCGAGCGTCTTTAAAAAGCTGTCCGTCGAGCAGAACATCTCGGCGATTTTGGAGATGCTTGGCCATTCATGGCGAGACCGCAGCAAACGGACCGACGAGTTGCTCGAACTGCTCAATATCAAACACATCCGCACCTCCAAGGCCGCCACGCTCTCGGGCGGGGAACGCCGTCGATTGGAAATCGCAAGATGCTTGGTCTCCAATCCTAAAATCATCATGCTCGACGAACCCTACGCCGGGGTCGATCCGGTGACCGTCCAATCGATGAGGCCCATCATCCATCAGTTGCGGGCCGCTGGCATCTCGGTGTTGATCACCGACCACGATGCCCAAGAGATCCTCAAAAGCGTCAATCGTTGCTACGTGATCGATGAAGGGAAAGTCTTCTGCGAGGGAGATCCCGACACGGTGCGCAAAGACCCCCAGGTCCGCAAAAAGTATCTTGGTGAGTTGGCGGATCTAGAGATCGTCAGCACGGCCCACCAACGGGTCGATCACCCCAGAGAAACGGCCTCGACGGTCCCAGCCCCCAAAAAAGGGCTCTTCGACCGCTTGATCCCTCGTCGACGCTCCCCTTGATTCAACCCCTCGTTTCGGGAATCCATCATTCGTGTCGACCAGCGAGCAAGTTTCCCGAGCAAAGCAATTAGACCGAATCTCATTCTGGTTCCTGGTCCTCTTGGCCTTGCTAATGCCTCTGATTCTCTGGGCTGCGTCGCACATCAAGATTGGGTCTGCTTCGGCCCATGCTTGGCTCCCCGAGGGGCGGGTGGAACGCGCCCGATACGAGTGGTTCATCGACCATTTCGGCTCGGATCAGTACTTGATCGCATCCTGGGAAAACCTGACCCTTTCCGATCCACGTCTCAGTGCACTTGCTCAAAGCATCCAAGACCTCGACTCCCGGACCGACCCGCTCATCGAATCGCTTCAGACCTCCGAGGATATTTTCAATGGATTGGTCTCGCCCCCTCTTTCCCTGCCCCCGCTTGCGGCTCGGGCTCGGCTCGAAGGCTCCATCATCGGCAAGGACGGAACGGCTGCGATCTTCATTCGCTTTAACCCCCTAGGAATCGCTTCACAAAAGAGTTCGATCGAACTTGTCCGCGCAGCGGCCGATCGTGTCGAGGGCCTCGGGCGCAGTCAGTTGCAAATGGTCGGAAGTATTTACGAAGGCTATGCGGTCGATGAAGCGGCCGAGAAGAGCCTTAAACGCCTGGTGATCCCCTCGAGCATCATGGGGGTGGTGCTGGCATGGCTGTGCCTTAGAAGCGTGCGAGGGGCAATTACCGTGCTAGTAATCGCCGGTGTGGGTCAATTGATTGCAGTCGCATTGGTCGCATCGACAGGAGGCCAATTCAGCGCAGTTTTGATCGTATTACCTACGTTGGTCTTCATGCTGACCTTATCGGCTGCCGTCCACTTCATGAACTACTACGGCGATGTGGCTTATTCCCACCGCGATCACCTCGGCGCGCGCGCGATCCTGCTCGGACTCAAGCCCAGCGCGTTGGCCACCCTGACGACATCGTTGGGCATGATCGCGCTGGCCACAAGTCAGCTCGCCCCAGTGAGAACCTTCGGCCTCTACTCAGCCTGCTGCCTGTGCATCGCAACAATTGTCCTGTTCCTAGCCTTTCCCAAACTATCCGATTGGTTGTGCAAGAGTCGCTACCGAGCGATCCAATCGGGCGACAGCCAGATGGACTCCCCCGAAAGGCTCGGCGCTCAGGATTCCTCCCCACCGGTTTCCGCGTGGGCAAGGAACTATGCCGCTTGGGTCAAATCCCATCACCGAGTGATCTGCATCTTGGGCTTTGCGCTTCTAGCCGTAAGTTTCTACGGGCTTTGGCATCTGAAATCCTCGACCAAATTCGACGATATGTTTCCCGAGCAAAGCGAAACTAGGCAGTCGATGGCTTGGATCGAGGAGCATCTCGGTCCGATCGCATCGGTCGAGGTACTTTTGAAGTTCCCCAAGCCCAATGCGTTGGAACCTTATGACCAACTCGTTTGGGTCGATCGGCTGACGCAGGAGCTTAAGGGGAACCCGGAGATCGGCGGGGTCATCAGCGCCGCGACGTTTTTGCCGAAACTGCCCAGCGGAGGACGAATACGGGACGTTTCGAAACGTGCGGTTCTACGAACGGAGGTAGGCAAGCAATTCGATCAACTCATCGATCGGAACCTAGTGGCCCAGGATGCCGACTCGACGGCTTGGCGCATCACGGCCAAGGTCTCGGCGTTATCGAAACTCGATTACGGACAATTGACCGAGCGAGTACGTCAAGTCGTCGAACCGATTCAGAGGGAACAACAGGCCTTCGATGCCATCTACACCGGACTATCGCCGGTGATGCACGACACTCAATTGGCCTTGTTGGACGATCTAGGATCAAGCTTCTCAACAGCGTTTCTGCTGATCACCCCGGTCATGATGCTTATCGCAAGAGGAGTCCGAGCCGGATTGTTGATCATGGTTCCGAACATACTTCCTGAGACCCTCGTCTTTGGCATGATGGCATGGTTCGGCTACTCGATCGATATCGCGGGGATCCTCACTGCCTCGGTTGCCATGGGAATCGCGGTCAACGATACCCTGCACTTTGTCAACTGGTACAGCCACCGCCTGGAGGTCGGTGACACGCGAGAACAAGCCATCGCCGATTCGTTTTCGAATTGCGGTAGGGCGATGGTCCATACGATGCTTATCAGTTGTTGCTCGATGTTGCCATTCCTCTTTGCGGAGTTCAACCCAACACGTCAATTCGCAACATTGATGATCGCCATGATGAGCAGTTCGATCCTAGGGGACTTGGTCCTTTTGCCCGCGCTGCTCTTGAGCCCCCTGGGACGAACCGCACGCACGAGGGA
>CAZYEM010000222.1:0-7005 GCA_964646395.1 uncultured Bacteroides sp. | reverse complement strand
TCCAATAATCGCCTTCTTTGCGGTCGATTATGGTTTTATATGTTTTTCCGATTTTAGCAATATTTATTTCTGAAGAAATCAATTGCTGCAATTCCATAATTTCCGAAAATCTCTTTTCTTTAGTTTTTGCAGAAACATTGTCTTTCAGCTTATAAGCAGAAGTGTTTTCTTCGGGAGAATAGGTAAATACGCCTAATCGTTCAAATTTACTTTCTGCTACAAATTTTTTCAGCTCTTCAAATTGAGAAAAGGTTTCTCCGGGATAACCAACTATCAAAGTAGTCCTGATTGAAATATTGGGAATCAGTTTTCGCATTTTTGCAACAAGTTCTTTGGTTTTAGTTCCGTCAATATTTCTTTTCATTGAAGCAAGTATATCACTGTTAACATGTTGCAATGGGATGTCTAAATATTTACAAATGTTGTCATATTTAGCCATTACTTTCAGTACATCCATCGGAAATGCTGCAGGATAAGCATAATGCAAACGAATCCATTCAACCCCTTTTATTAAAGCTAATTTTTCGAGTAATTCACCTAATTTGCGTTTTTTGTATATATCCATTCCATAATAAGTCAGATCCTGAGCAATTAATATTAATTCTTTCGCACCTTGACTGACAAGCCATTCAGTTTCTTTTATAAGATCTTCAATTGGTTTTGAGATATTATTTCCACGGATTAACGGAATCGCACAAAACGAACATCTTCTGTTACAACCTTCAGCAATTTTAAGATAAGCATAATGCTTTGGGGTTGTGAGCATTCTTTCGCCTAAAAGTTCTTTTTTTAAATCAACATCTAAAGTTTTTAAAAGTTCTGAAATATCATTTACTCCAAAAAAAGCATCAACTTCTGGCATTTCCTGCTTTAATTCTTCCCTATATCGTTGAGAAAGGCAGCCCATCACATACACTTTTTTATTTTTACCTTTTTGCTTTGAATCAGAATAACTTAATATGGAATCAATAGATTCCTGTTTTGCGTCTGCTATAAATCCACATGTATTTATAATAACAATATCAGCATCGTCTGTCTCTGATTCATGCGAAACATCATACTTTTCATTTAACTGCCTCATTAGCTGCTCAGAATCAACAATATTCTTAGAACAACCCATGGTTATTATATTTACTTTTTGTTTGTTTTTTGTTCTCAATATTTAAAGTTTTTATAAAAAAAGGGTATAAAAGATTATTTTATACCCTTTCTTAGAATTTTATTTGTAACTATTTACAATTATCTCTGATCAAATCCTGAATAT
The DNA here is from genome assembly GCA_964646395.1 of uncultured Bacteroides sp. GTDB lineage: Bacteria > Bacteroidota > Bacteroidia > Bacteroidales > JACABE01 > JACABE01. The sequence goes on along the minus strand of CAZYEM010000222.1, from coordinate 5,741 downwards.
CATTTCCAAAATTTTTAGTATATCCTAATTCCAACGCTTTATTAAAATCATTACAAGCACTTAACTTGTCCTTTTTTTCGAGAAATATTTCCCCTCTCACTTTATAAGCATAAGAACTTTTAGGATCTAAACTGATAGAATTATTTATATCTTCAAAGGCACCATCAAAATCTTTTAAGTTAAATTTTGAGAAAGCTCTGTTATTAAGCATTATTGCATCCTTATTATAAATAGTTAAACCTTCATTAAAATCATTTATTGCTTCCTGATATTTTTTGCTAACTAAATATGTATAACCTCTTTCACTAAAAGCTGCTATACTTTTGGGATTTACTTTTATAGCCTGACTGAAGCTTTTGATTGCTTCTTCTGCATTCCCAAAACTTCTATAAGAAGCTCCCATCGATATATATAACTCTTCATTAGAAGGATTTAATTCAATAGCTTTTTTAAAATCAGCAATGGCTCCTTGATAATCTTTGATAGTTATATAATGATTCCCTCTATTAATATAGATATTTACATTGTCATTTGGATTAATCTTAGCAGCTGAAGTATAAGCATTTATAGCTCCGGTATCATTGCCAAGTTTACCTTTACACAAAGCAATATCATAATATGCTTCCCAGGAATTTGGATTAATATCCAATGCTTTTTTATAATAAACAATTGCTTCTTCGAAATTCTTTTTTCCAAATTCAATATTTCCTTTGGCAATCATTTTATTATCCCTGTTACGACAGGCCGAAAAACTAATAATCAATATTAAACCTGCAAAAAATAAAACTCTTTTACTAATTTTAGTTATCATAATTTCTTTTTTTAAAATTTTTTACAAACCTAATAAAAAAAATAACATCTTTATTAAAAAAAATATATATTTTACAAAATTAACATTAATCAAATAAAGAATCAACAAAAGCTTGCTTGCTAAATATTTGTAAATCATCCATTTTCTCACCAATCCCAATATATCGAACCGGAACTTTAAACTGATCAGAAATTCCAATAACGACACCTCCTTTAGCTGTTCCATCTAATTTTGTGAGTGCCAATGCATTTACTTCAGTTGCTGCCGTAAATTGTCTGGCTTGTTCAATTGCATTTTGTCCTGTTGAAGCATCAAGTACCAATAAGATCTCATGTGGAGCATCTGGTATTACTTTCTGCATAACTCTCTTTATTTTAGTGAGTTCATTCATCAGATTAATTTTGTTATGCAAACGTCCTGCAGTATCAATAATAACAACGTCTGATTTTCTGGAAACAGCTGATGCAACTGTATCATAAGCAACAGAAGCAGGATCTGCCCCCATACCCTGACTCACAATCGGAACATCTACTCGATTTGCCCAAATAGTCAATTGATCTACAGCTGCTGCTCTGAAAGTGTCGGAAGCTCCTAATAAGACTGATTTACCAGCTAGTTTAAATTGATGAGCTAATTTACCTATAGTTGTAGTTTTGCCAACTCCATTAACTCCCACTACCATAATAACATAAGGTGTTTGTCCATTTGGAAATGAAAAATCAAAACGAGATTCAGTTTCATTTTCCTGAAGTAATTCAGAAATTTCTTCTTTTAAAATACTGTTCAACTGATCTGTACCTAAATACTTATCTTTCGAAACCCTATTTTGAATACGTTCAATAATTTTTAATGTAGTTTCAACACCTACATCAGAAGTAATCAGAATTTCTTCAAGATTATCAAGAACTTCATCGTCAACTTTGGATTTTCCGATTATAGCTTTTGAAATCTTTGCAAAAACACTTTCCTTGGTCTTTGAAAGGCCTTTTTCAAGGTTTTCTTTCTTCTCTTTGGAAAAAAATGAAAATAATCCCATAGTAAAAATATTTATTTGCTGCTAAGATAGAAAAATATTTAGAATCAATTAATATAAATAAAAAGAAGTCCCGAAATTTTATCGGGACTTCTCATAAAAAATACAAAAAAATCTTATGATTGTTTTGCTAAAAATTCTTTAACGCCATCGTTTGGAACCATTGTATCTTTCCATACATAAGCTCCTGTTTTTGGTGATTTCACCATACGATATACTTTTGCGAAATCCTTACCTGAGGATGTTCTTAATGTTGCAACTACTTTCTTTGCCATAACTCAACCTTATTTAATTTCTTTATGAACTGTCATTCTTTTTAAGATTGAATTGTATTTTTTCAATTCTAATCTTTCAGGTGTATTTTTCTTGTTTTTTGTAGATATATACCTTGAAGTGCCCGGCATTCCGCTGGCTTTGTGTTCAGTGCATTCTAATATCACCTGTACTCTTGCTTCTTTACTCTTTTTGGCCATCTCTTTTGACTATTGATTTTTTGAGGGCTGCAAAATTACATACATTATTTTTAAAATCCTAATGTTTTTTAAAAAATATTTTATAATTTTGAAAGCCTAATTCTTACTAATGATTTGGCAAAATTACATAAAAAATTTCAATTCCTATCTAAAATTAGAGAAATCTCTTTCAAACAATTCAATTGAAGCTTATCTGCATGATATTGAAAAGTTTACTCAATTCAAAGATTTCAGTTATCCAGCGTTAACGCCTTTAAATACTGAATTGAAACATTTACAGGATTTCACAAAATGGATAAATGAAACTGGTCTTAATGCCCGTTCTCAATCAAGAATTATTTCTGGTATAAAAGCATTTTTTAAATACCTTATTTTAGAAGATATTATTAAAAAAAATCCTGCCGAATTACTTGAAGCTCCTAAAATTGGAAGGAAATTACCGGATACTTTAAGCGTTATAGAAATCGATAAATTAATTGCAGCTATCGATTTAAGTACACCTGAAGGAGAGCGGAATAAAGTAATTCTGGAAACACTTTATAGTTGCGGATTAAGAGTTAGCGAACTTGTAAATTTAAAAATTACAAATCTGCATTTTAAAGAGCAATTTATTTTAATTGAAGGAAAAGGAAAAAAAGAAAGAATGGTTCCTATTGGCAAAGTTGCTATTAAACTAATAAACAACTATATATTAAAGAATAGAATTTATTTGAAAATAAAAAAAGGCCATGAAGATTTTGTATTCCTTAATAGAAGAGGTGCAAAACTGAGCAGAGTCATGATTTTTACAATTATAAGACAATTGGCAGTAAAAGCTGGAATACAAAAAAATATCAGTCCTCATACTTTCCGCCATTCATTTGCAAGTGATCTAATTGATGGAGGAGCCAATTTACGAGCAGTTCAGGATATGCTTGGACATGAATCTATTACAACAACAGAAATTTATACTCATTTAGACAGAGAATTTTTAAGAGATAATATTCTGGCTTTTCATCCAAGGGCAAAGAAACGAAAATTAAATTTATAAATAAATCAAGATTTAAAACTTTGATATATAAATTATTATATTTTACAGAATGTTGATTTCGAAATAATATAATTGAAAGATATAATAATTAAATTTATAAATTATTAATTACCAATACGATTTTACAAAACTAATTTTTCTTTTTAATTAAGCTTATTAAATAGTAATTTTGTAAAAAAATAATCAATGAACTACAAAGAACTTTGCATGGAAGTAACAGAAATCTGTAAAAATGTCGGAAATTTTATCTTAATTGAATACCATAAAATTAAACACGAAAACATTGAAGTTAAAGGGAAACATGATTTTGTTACTTATGTAGATAAAACTTCCGAAAAACTAATTGTAGATTCTCTGGCAAAACTGCTTCCTGAATCTGGTTTTATAGCAGAAGAAAACACGTCAAGCAAGGTAGGTGACGAATATAATTGGATAATAGACCCATTGGATGGTACCACAAATTTTATACATGGTGTTCCTCTTTATGCAATTAGTATTGCTTTAAAGCAAAATGATGAAATTGTTATGGGAGTTGTTTATGAAATTAATTTAAAAGAATGCTTTTATGCCTGGCAAGGAAGTAATGCATATCTGAATAATCAGATAATTAAAGTTTCAGAAAACAAAACTATTAATGACAGTTTAATTGCTACTGGATTTCCTTACTATGATTATTCTAAATTAGAGGAATATATGAATATTTTCACTTATCTTTTGCAAAATTCAAGAGGATTAAGAAGATTAGGTTCCGCAGCAGTAGATTTAGTTTATGTAGCATGTGGCAGATTTGAAGCTTTTTATGAATATGGACTTCGCCCTTGGGATGTTGCTGCCGGTGCTTTTATAGTTAAACAAGCTGGTGGAGTTAATTATGATTTCAATGGTGGAAATAACTATATTTTCGGAAAAGAAATAATAAGTTGTAATCCTTATATTGCCAAAGAATTCTTACTTTTGTGCAACGAAAATTTTAAAAAACAAAAATGAAAAAGTCCTTAATTTATATATGGTTGCTGTTACTTTCTGTTTCATTATTTGCCAATGACAGCATCTTGCCGAAAAAGAAAATTATAAAAAAAGATAAGTTAACAATTTATACTTTTGAAATCAAAGAGGAGATTGCTCCTCCTGCATGGCGCAAAACAAAAGAAGCTTTTGAGGAAGCAGAAAAATTAAATGCTGATATCATTATCATTCAAATGAATACGTTTGGTGGTACATTAGACGATGCAGACAAAATAAGAACTAAAATTCTGGAATCCAAAATACCAGTCTATGTTTTTATTGATAACAATGCAGCTTCAGCAGGAGCCTTAATATCAATAGCATGTGACAGTATCTATATGCGTAAAGGAGCAAGTATTGGTGCTGCAACTGTAGTTAATCAAACGGGTGAGGTTCTCCCCGACAAATACCAATCCTATATGCGTTCGATGATGCGTTCAACAGCCGAAACCAATGGAAGAAATCCTGATATTGCTGAAGCGATGGTAGATCCATCTGTTTTTATTGAAGGTATAATAGATTCAGGGAAAGTATTGACTTTTACAACAACAGAAGCTATAAAATACAACTATTGTGAAGGCACTGCTGAAACCATTCAAGATTTATTAAAAACCTCAGGAATAGAAAATTACGAAATAAAAAAACAATATTTAAGCCCATTGGATTATTTTATTAATTTTTTAATAAATCCAATTGTTAGTGGTATTTTAATAATGATTATAATTGGGGGAATATATTTTGAATTACAAACACCTGGTATTGGATTTCCATTATTAGCAGCTCTTATAGCTGCTGCATTATATTTTGCACCACTTTATATTGAAGGATTAGCCTCACATTGGGAAATATTGATTTTTATAGCAGGATTGATTTTGCTGGCTTTAGAAGTTTTTGTTATACCAGGTTTTGGAGTCGCAGGAATTTCGGGGATTTTTCTGATTGTAATTGGCTTAACTTTAAGTTTAATTGGTAATGTAGGTTTCGATTTTACCGGAGTTCCAATGAATGGTATTGTAAAATCATTGCTTACCGTAGTAATTTCAATATTTTTAGGATTGATTGGAGCATTTTATTTTGGAAGGAAAGTGTTTACTTCCACCATTTTTGGTCATTTGGCTTTGGAAGCTGTTCAAAATTCAAACGAAGGATTTACTGCTTCTTATGATGATGTAAAGCAAATGATTGGGAAAAAGGGGATTGCATATACAATATTGCGTCCTGCAGGTAAAATAATGATAGATAATGATTTATATGATGCAACCGCATTAAGTGGTTTTATTAATAAAGGAGAATTAATTGAAGTGGTTAAATATGAAACCTCTTCTTTGTTTGTTAAAAAAGTATAAAGTGCTTATTTTAAATTAACTTTCGTTATAATTGAATGTTTAA
>CAZYEM010000221.1:0-7035 GCA_964646395.1 uncultured Bacteroides sp. | reverse complement strand
GATGTAATATTGCTGAAAGCCAAATTTGTAGGTTGGTCAATTGGACTTGAACAAGGATTGGGAGGTGTGAAAGTAAATTTCTTCCCAATAAGATTTGTTGTACTTGAAATACTGTTGTTTGCAGTTGCATTGGATGCAGTTGAAGGTGAGCCTGGAGTTACACTTTTAAATGTTGATGCTCCGTTTAATCCAATGGAAGCAGTTAATGATCCGGCAGTAGCTAATGTTGATCCATAAACGAATTCTATAATATTTGATGTTTCATAAATTCGTATTTTAAAAGATGCTTTATTAGTACTTGATGTTGAACCACCACCACCAATATTTACTTGATTCCAGTCAACTTCTAAAATCCTATCAGGAGCTGACCCTAATGTTGTATATGTAATAGCACCTGTATTTCTATGGTTATCATCCCATAAAGGAGCTATTAATGGTCTTTGAGAAGCAGTACTTCCTAATGAATTTGAATATGAAGTACCTCCAATTGTAGTACCTAGTCTGATAAAACCATTTGTGTTTATACTAAATGTAGTATAGGTAATACCATCAAATTTAAAATCAAAACCAATAGCAATTGTGTTTTGAGAACCATCATCACCTGTTGCTGTAGAATTTGTACCTACAGTAGCAGTATAAGTATCTGTACTTTCAGTAAATGAATAAGCACCAATTTGTCCCCAGGTAATTCCACTGAAAACAATTGCAATAAAAAACATGAATAGTTTTTTCATAAAAATAAAAATTTAATTAATAAATTGATTTGTAATATTTTAAAAAGAATAATTGTTATTTGATTATTAAAATTATATAATAATCATTTTACTTTTTTAGGAGATCCTTTGTTTAAATTGTTTATAATCAAGAGTGTAAATATTTAGATAATTGTTAATTTTTTTTAGTAATTAATCTGTAAAAATAATATAAATTTTGGACTTTCTTGCAAAAATTTAAATTATTTTGTTAATTTTTTACTATTTTTAATTGTTCTAAATAATCATTTTCTAATTGTACTGAATATTAGTTTAAATATAAATGATAAATAATTAGAAAAAACTAAAAAACATTAAAAAATAGTAGTTAGTTTTTGGGAAAATTACAATGAATTTCAAAAAGAATAAATTAAAATTGCAAGGTTAATATTAGAGCGAAATACAAAAGGAGTAGTCCGCACAAGGCAATCACTAGAGCGAAATACAAAAGGAGTAGTCCGCACAAGGTAATCATTAGAGCGAAATGCAAAAAGAGTGAGAGTGTACATTAATTTTGTGAGTGTGTAAAATATTTTCTTATTTTTGCTTTAAAAATTTATACAATGAAAAAAGTATCGATATCTATATTATTACTTTTTATTATAATAAAATCTTATTCACAAACGTATGCTGATGAAATTTTTAATTTTCAACATGATATGAATAAAGAATTTGCAGATTCAGCTAAATCTCCATTAACACCCTCAGATAGATTGAAATTCAGAAAACTGGAATTTTATACTGTAGATTCTACTTTCCGGATTTCTGCAGCGTTTATAAGAACACCTTACGAATTGCCGTTTGCAATGAAAACTACAACAACCCGGGCTCCAATGTATGTAAAGTATGCCGAAGCACATTTTTCTGTAAAAGGAATTGATTGTAAATTAAATATTTATCAGAATATTGATTTAATTAAAAAAACTAATTATGAAGATTATTTATTTCTGCCTTTTACAGATTTAACAAATGGAGATGAGTCTTATGGAGGAGGAAGGTATATCGATTTAAAAATTTGTGATTCAGATACAATTATTATTGATTTTAACAAGGCTTATAATCCATATTGTGCTTATAATCCTAAATATTCATGTCCTGTTCCCCCTGCCGAAAATGCACTGAATATTGAAATAAAGGCAGGTGTAAAAAAGTACCATTGATATTGGAAGTGTTTTATGAAAATAGTATGTAAGGATTTGATATTACGTCCCTGGCAAAAATCTGATTTAAAAGAATTGGTTCAGATTGCTGATGATAAAAGTATATCTGATAATCTGAGAGATGCTTTTCCATTTCCATATACTTATAAAGATGCAGAAAATTGGATAGCATTAACAGAAAAAAACAATAATCCGATTCTTTTTTTTGCAATTACATTTAATGACAAATTAATAGGAAGTATCGGAATAGTTTTAAAAGAAGATATTTACCGTAAAAATGCTGAAATAGGATATTTTATTGGGAAACAATATAGAGGTAAAGGATATATTACACTTGCAATTCAGGCAATATTAAGTTATATTTTTACAAACTTTGATATAATTCGTGTTTATGCAGAACCTTTTGCAACTAATAAAGCATCAAGAAAAGTATTGGAGAAAAATAAATTTATTTGTGAAGCCGTTTTTAAACAATATGTAATTAAAAATGGTTTAATTCAGGATAGTTGTATCTATTCTATTTTGAAAAGTGATTATCTACAATACAATATTTTACAAGATGATTCAAAAATTTAAACTGAAGTTTTATTTCTTACTTTTTTTAGTTTTATTTATTATAAATAATAATGTTTACTCCCAATCTATTCCATTATTGATAAATGGTCAGTCGGAATATGTGATACATCTTCCTAAAAATCCATCAAATCAATGTAGTAAAGCTGTTGATGAATTAAGAATATATCTGAAAAAAATTACTGGAATTCAATTTCCATGTTCAGATAGGTTTTTTGATAATGCAAAGTATATTGTGTTTGAGGAAGGTTATTGTTCAGATAATTCATTTAATGTAAATCAGTTAAATAAGGACGGATTTCGGATTAAAAACAACAATGCATCTATTTATATTTCTGCTTCAGATGGAAAAGGTTTAATAAATGCGGTTTACACTTTTTTAGAGAAATATATTGGTTGCAGGTATTATTCGGCCGATGAAATATTTATTCCTAAGAAAAGCAATATTTTAATTACAGATTTAACAGAAGATATTCAAAATCCACAATTTACATTTCGTACTATTCATTATTACAATGCATATCAACCTGAATATGCTAAACTTAATAAGTTGAATTCATCTAATGAGGATCGTATTTCTTTTGATTGGGGTGGATTGTGGGTTCATACCATGCATAAATTGCTTCCTCCCGAAAAGTATTTTAATTCTCATCCGGAATATTTTGCACTTAGAAATGGAATAAGGGTTGCTGACCAATTATGTTTAACAAATCCGGATGTTTTGAATATTACGGTTGCAGCGTTGCGGGATTATATGAAAAAATTACCTAATGCCAGATATTGGTCTGTTAGTCAGATGGATAATTTTAACTATTGTGAATGTGATAATTGCAGATTAATTGATAGTATTGAAGAATCACCATCGGGTAGTATTATCAGTTTTGTTAATCAGGTTGCTGTTAATTTCCCTGATAAAATAATTTCAACATTAGCTTATCAATACAGTCGTAAAGCCCCAAAAACATTAATACCAGCTGAAAATGTAAATATCATGTTATGTACAATAGAAAGCGATAGAAATAAACAGATTTCCGAGAATTATGAAACAGGAAGCTTTTATGATGATTTGTCTTATTGGTCGTTGATTACAAAAAACATGATAATTTGGGATTATGTTACCAATTTTTCACATCTGTTATGTCCTTTTCCGAACTTTCATGTATTACAACCTAATATTCAATTGTTTTCCAATTATGGTGCTACTATGATTTTTGAGCAGGGTTATGCAGGCAAATCAGGAGAAATGAATGAGTTAAGATGTTATTTGTTAGCCAAATTAATCTGGAATCCTAATGAAAATGTGGATAGTTTGATAAATGATTTTCTCGGAGGTTATTATGGTAAAGCAGCCCCGTTTATCAAGCAATATATTAATTTATCAACTTCCGAATTGTTGAAATCAGAAAAACCATTAACACTTTATGAACCACCTGCATTACATGCTGTTGATTATTTGTCTGCAGAAAATATTGAAAAGTATTTTGAGATTTTAACGTTAGCATCAGATGCCGTAAAAGAGGATAGTATTAAAAGAAAAAGGGTTGAAATGGTGTTGCAGAGTATTCGGTATGCATGGCTTGAAGTATGTAAATATCAGATATATGCTGATAGTTGGGTGTTTGAAAAAAATCAGGAAACTAATGGATTCCGGATTAAGCCAAAAGCGACTGAAATATTAGAAACTTTTTATAAAACAGCAAAAAAATACGGACCAACGATTTTAAATGAAATTAATAATCCACCTGATGAATATTACAGGAAAACATCAGATTATTTTAATAATGCAATTGTAAATCATAAAGCTGTGGGTAAAAAAATTAGTTTTGAAAAACAATTTTCAAGAGTTTATAAGGCAAATGGTCAAAATTCATTGATTGATGGTATTAAAGGAACTTCTGATTATCAGGTGCTTTGGCAGGGATGGTTTGGCGATTATATTAATGCAACAATAGATTTGGAAAGTTCAGAGAATCTTACGAATGTTCAAATTTCTTTTGTTGATGATAATCAGGCATGGATAATGCCTCCGGAAAGTGTAGAAATTAAGTTATCTGATGATAATATTAATTATTATGATATTGCAAATTATAGAAATCAGGATGATGGCAAAAAACAAGACAGACAAATTGTTACTTTCAATATACCATTTGAAAAAACAGCTAAGGCAAGATATATTAATGTAAAAATTAAAAATATTGGTAAAATGCCAGCTTGGCGGGGTGTAAATGATAATGCCTGGTTATTTGTTGACGAAATTGTAGTGAGGTAAAAAAAGGCTGAAGATTTATAATTATTACAATTAAATAAAATAAATCTTCAGCCTTCTGTTCATTCGTTATTTACAATTTTTTTTCCATAAAATAATAAGTTACCAGACTTATTCCACCTAACAGGAATATCATGGCAAAATATCCTTGTTCATACATTATGCCATAAAATTCAAATATTCTGGCAATTAAAATTCCTGCTCCAACAGCGATTGCCAATAAGCCGTATTTAAGATTAAAAGATTTGTTTGGTAATTTATTTTTGTCAAAATAATCGCCATCCAATCCTTTTTCCAACAAAGCCATGCGTTCCTTTTTACGAATATGTAAATATATAACATTGTAAATGAACCCAAAAATTATTAATGATATGAATACATCTTCCATTTTATTTGTTTTTATTCTTTATGACGCAACATAATAATATCAGGTTACAGAATGATTTTATATTTTTGCAATTATTTCAGATTTTTCATTTTTATAACTCATAACTTATAACTAATTTTGTTTTATGCATTTATTTTACACACCAAATATACAATCATCTCAATATGTTCTTGATAAAGAAGAATCAACTCATTGTGTAAGAGTATTAAGGTTAACCGAAGGCAGTGAAATTCATCTTACAGATGGAAAGGGAAATTTATATAGAGCTGAATTAGTTTCTGCTTCTCCTAAAGAATGTATAGTTGAAATAATTGAAACTTATTGTGAATATGGGAAACTCAATTTTGATTTACATATAGCAATTGCACCAACTAAAAACATTGATAGATTTGAATGGTTTCTCGAAAAAGCCACGGAAATAGGAATAAGTCAGATTACACCAATTATTTGCGAGCATTCCGAGAGAATTATTGTGAAACCAGAAAGATTGAAAAAGATAATTACTTCTGCGGTAAAGCAATCATTAAAGGCATATCATCCTGTTTTGAATGAAGCAATAAAGCTTAAGGATTTTCTGAAAGAAGATTTTAAGGAAAATAAGTTTATAGCTCATTGTGAAAAAGATGAAAAACAATTGTTGCAAAATGTTTATCAGAAAGGTAATAATGCATTAATTCTGATCGGACCTGAAGGAGATTTTAGTATGAATGAAATAAATGCAGCATTAGAAAAAGATTTTATACCTATTAGCTTGGGTAAATCAAGATTAAGAACAGAAACCGCAGGTATAATTGCTTGCCATACCATTAATTTAATAAATGAATGAAAATGAAAAAGATACTTTTTACAGTACTGTTATTTACAGTTTTTTGCTCCTTTATACCTCCAACATATCAAATCGCTTTAGTAAAATATAATGGGGGAGGAGATTGGTATGCAAATCCAACATCATTAACTAATCTGATTAAGTTTGCAAATCAGAATATCGGAACAAATATCAACCCTGAATATGAAACTGTTGATATAGGAAGTGCCGAATTATTTAATTATCCTTTTCTGCATTTAACAGGGCATGGTAATGTTATTTTTTCAGACAGTGAATCAGAAAATATTCGAAAGTATTTGATTGGAGGAGGTTTTTTACATATTGATGATAATTATGGTTTGGATAAGTTTATCCGTCCTCAAATGAAAAAAGTATTTCCCGATCTGGAATTTATTGAACTTCCTCCAAGTCATCCTATATTTCATCAAAAATACGATTTTCCAAATGGATTACCAAAAATTCATGAGCATAATAACAAACGGCCTCAGGCATTTGCTTTATACAATAATTCCAGAATGATATGTTTATATACTTTTGAATGCGATTTGGGCGATGGATGGGAAGATGCTGATGTGCATAAGGATTCAGAAGCAACCAGACAAAAAGCATTGAAAATGGGAGCTAATATACTGCAATTTGTTTTTAATCAATAAACTGGACTTCTAAAAATTGCTTCTTCTTTGTTGAATTTTAATGTTAACTTCATCAGGAATATCAGTTCGGAGGTTATTAATTTCTTATTTGTAACGTAAAATCTAATTTTCAGAACCCGTCTAAAGAAATAATTTCAGAATTATACGTTTTATTCCAAAATAGGACATTTGGTTCTGGGTTAATCTATCATGGGACAATGAAAAAGTAAAAAATAAAAAAAGGATTTTTTAAATAAAAAAGAATTAAAATAATGGTTGATGTTATAAGCTAATTTTAAAAAAAACATTAAGAGGAAAACAAGGGAGAAGCGTTGAATTGAAAAACCCATAAACCATTTTGAAATAATGATTTATGGGTTTCGTTTGTGCGGATGAAGGGACTCGAACCCCCACGTCGCAAGACACCAGATCCTAAGT
>CAZYEM010000220.1:0-7047 GCA_964646395.1 uncultured Bacteroides sp. | reverse complement strand
AGCAAACTGTCAATCAAAGCAAAGCAATCAATAAATGCCGGTTATGCATGATTTTATAATGTTAAAAATGCAACCTTTGTAAAAGAAAAGAGTCTAACAAATAGAAAAAAAACACAATCAAAAACAAAGAATATGAAAAAGATTTACATTTTAATACTATTAGTATTCGTTTCAAAACTTGTACTTTCGCAGTACAATATTACAACCAACAATGGGCAAACAATTAATATCTGCAATGCAGATTTTTCTGATAATACGTCAGCTACTTATAATCCCAATCTTAATAATGTAATTACTTTTAAAGCGAATACAACAAACAGTGGGCTTAAATTCAACTTTTCGCAGTTTGATATAGATGTTTCTGATACACTTTTTATTTATGATGGTCCCAATGTTTTAGCTCCATTAATAGGAAAATATAACAATTCAAATGCTTTAGCAGGAGCAGAGAATTTAATTCAATCCAGTATATTCAATAGCACAAACGCTACTGGAGCAAGTTTAACTTTCAAATTTATTTCAGATGGCAGTAATCAGGGCAATGGTTGGTATGCAAACTTAATATGCACACCTGTTTGCCAGAAAGTAATTGCAAAAATCGATTCATTATTAACAATACCTCATCCTGTTGGCAACAATAATATAAATGCCTGTTTAGGTCAAACAATTACATTGGCAGGAAAAGCATTGTTTCCCGAAAATAATATTATTTATCATCAAAATGCGACCACATGCAGTTATGAATGGAATTTGGGAAATGGCTCAACCGCAACAGGGCCGATAGTTAATCATACATATAACATACTCAGTGGTTATGAAATAAAGTTAAAGGTAACTGATGCTCTCGGATGCGAAAGTAATTTAACATTGGTTTCCAAAGTCAGATTTGCACCTCAACCCATTTCAAAAATCAATCCACTTAATCCAATGTGTTCGAATGAAACTCAGCTTATAAAGGCAGGTTACAATATAAATTCAAATGTTGTAATAGAACCTTTTGGATTTCAATCAACATCAAAGAATAGTTTCGACAGCCTGATGTTTATACCAGATGGACCAAATTGCCCTTCCGGGATTTATAATACACCTCTGATGCTAACTAATTTTCCGATAGGTACAACTATTCAAAATGCAAATGATATTCTTGCCATTTGTATAAACATTGAACATTCTTTTGCCGGTGATCTGGGTTTTAAAATTGTTTGTCCTAATAATCAATTTGTTCAATTAGATCCAAACACACATTCAGGTGGCAATTTTTTAGGTATGCCTTTCGGTGGTGCCAATCATCATTCTTTTGATAATGGATGTTTAACTCAGAATAATCCTGCAGGAACAACCTGGAATTATTGCTGGTCAGAAATTTTTCCAAACAACAATATGACATTTGATCAGTTAAGTTCAGGTTCCGGAACGGGAACTATTATGGTTAATGGTTCGAGAACAATAGATTCTACAAATCAGTTTAACCATACAAATTACATTAAACCTCAAAATCCATTCAGTAGTTTAATAGGTTGCCCATTGAACGGAATATGGAACATTGAAATTGTTGATGATTTTGGATCCGATAATGGCTATATTTCCCATTGGGATATTCAGTTACAACATAATACATCTCAGGTAAACTGGACATACAATGTTAATATTGACTCTGTAAAAATTACAGGACCTTTTGCTACATTAATATCAGATACTTCCTCTCTAATTACGCCGCTTACTGGAGGAAATTACAATTATCTCGTTCATATAAAAGATGATTTTGGTTGTGCCTGGGATACAACACTTGCATTATTGGTAGTTCAAAAGCCAATCGTAAATTTAGGTACTGACACATCTATGTGTTTTGGCAATTCATTAATACTAAACGCAGGAAATCCGGGATCTGCGTATTTGTGGTCAACGCCTTCCGGTTTTTACAATTCTCAATCAATAACTACAGATATTATTTTTAATGTTAATCCCATTTCCAACTATTATATTTTAGATGTTACAAATTCAAATACTACAAATACATTTTCATGTACAACAACTGATACAATAACAATTACAACAAACCCAAGCCCAGATATTTCATTTTCAATTTCACCAAATACAGGTGAAGGATGCGAACCTTTGGATATTTCATTTACTGATGCATCGTTACCTTCAAATTTAAACTATTTGTGGAATTTTGGTGATGGAACAACATCAACTTTACAAAATCCAATACATACATTTTCTGAAGGTATTTACAATATTCAATTAAGTTGCATAACAACACAAGGTTGTAATTCAACTGTAAATTTAATTAATCTGATAAATGCATATCCGGGTCCACATATTAATTATAGTTGGAATCCTTTGTATGCTACACCTAATAATCAGGTAACATTTACAAATCTAACAACTTCTGCAATTTCTTATGTATGGGATTTTGGAGATGGTCACACAACCACATTAGAAAACCCGTTTCACACCTATTCTCAATTGGGTTCATACATTGTATCTTTATCAGCTTTGCATTCAAATGGATGTTCTGATACAGTTTTTAATACCATTTCCGTTTCCAATACAAGTATAAATGGAAATACTTCGTCAAAACCAATTGTTTTTGCAGATAATTTAAATAACATCCTGCAAATTACTAACATTATAAATAGCTCAAATGTATACATTTATGATTTAAGTGGAAAACTCATTAAATCAGAAATTTCAGAAAACGCAATTGTAATGGATATTTCATCATTTGCAAGCGGCATCTATATTATAAATATAACCAATGAGAAAGAAACTATGATTAGTAAATTTGTAAAAGAATAAAGAATCTTTTTGTTTTATAGATATTCGGAATGCTATATAATGTTGTATTCCGAATATTTTATTAATAATGATGAATATAAACCTGAATAAAAAAAAACTTATTTGGCTTAATAAAAAAACTGTAATTTTGCATTCTAATTATTAAACAAAGAATATGCAGGATTTTTCCGGAACCATTACATCCAAATTACCAGGAACAGAAACATCAATATTTGCGGTTATGTCAGCATTGGCAAACGAAACGGGAGCCATTAACCTTTCACAGGGTTTTCCTGATTTTCCTATTTCAGAGAAACTGATAGAACTAGTAAACAAATACATGCGTCAGGGAATGAACCAATATGCACCAATGTTGGGTGTACAGGCATTGCGGGAGGTAATCTCCGAAAAAGTATTTAATATGTATGCTGCCAGCTATCACCCCAACAAGGAAATAAATATTACTGCCGGTGCTACTCAGGCTATATTTACAATTATTTCGGCAATGATTCACGAAGGCGATGAAGTTATCATTTTCGAACCTGCCTACGACAGTTATATTCCTGCAATTAAGATTAATGGTGGCATTCCAGTGCTTGCTCAATTACAGACTCCCGATTATCATATCGATTGGGATATCGTAAAAAAGATGATTAACAAGAATACACGAATGATAATCATCAACTCTCCTCACAATCCAACGGGCAGTGTGTTGAAAGAAGAAGATATAAAGATGTTGATTAAGTTAACTAAAAAGACTGATATAGTCATATTGAGCGACGAAGTATATGAACATCTGATATTTGATGGCATTCTTCACCAAAGTGTGTGCTTGTATCCTGAACTTGCAGAAAGAAGCTTTATCACCTTTTCATTCGGGAAAACATTGCATGCTACCGGTTGGAAAATGGGTTATGTGCTGGCTCCCGAAAATCTGATGAAAGAATTCCGTAAAGTTCATCAATTTAACGTATTTACCTGCAACACGCCTATACAATATGCTATCGCCGAATACTTAAAAGATGCAGAAAACTACAATTACCTTTCAGTATTTTACCAACAGAAACGCGATTTCTTTCTGGAACAAATCAAAGGATCACGATTCAATATCATTCCATGCTATGGAACTTATTTCCAATTGTTGAATTACAGCAAAATAACCGATGAAAAAGAAACTGACTTTGCTATACGTATGACCAAAGAATTTAAACTGGCTTCAATCCCGGTTTCCCCATTCTATCACAATGGTTTTGATAATAAGACACTGCGATTCTGTTTTGCCAAAACAGAGGAAACTATGCTAAAAGCAGCAGAAATACTCAACAGGATTTAATATTTCTATATTCTGATTCTTTTTAATATCAATTGTTAGTCCTTACCTTTTTTAATAAGTATTATTTTCAAGACTTTCTGTATAATTCCAAGAAGCAATAATATATTTATCATCAGATAAGTATAATTAAAATGAACTATTACTGAATAGGTAAAAAAAACCAGACCTACCAAGCCTACAATTACAAAAACGTAGTGATAAGTTAATCTGTTTTCCCAATTGAACTTACGGGCAAGAGCAAATAAAACTATAGCCAATGCAAAAGCAATAATTAAATAAAATGGATCAAAATTCATACTGTTATTTTCTTTTTCTTAGTTTTAATGTTTTTGTTTTAAAATCAATAGAAGCCTTGAACTTGTATAAGATATCACTACCCAGAACACCTTCAAAAGGCTTTAAGCCTATACTTTGGTAAGTTTCATTTACATGATTCATATCAATTATGATGCAAGGGTAATTTAAAATCTCGAAATCACCTATCTTAAAGCTATTAATAGTAGTTGATTTACTGCTAAGGGTATTGGTTCCCAACCCGGCAGAAAGCATTTCATTTTCAGTGAAGTCCGAGTTATCAAGATAAGATTCTATTCTTGTTAAATCAAAAACCGTTTTTGAAGCACCGGTATCAATTAGTAAGTCTGCCGATTTTCCGTTAATTAATACATTGATAAGCAAATGGTAGCCTTTGCCTTCGATTTTTATAAATTGAAATGGAATTTTTGAAATCATAAATTATTTTTGTTATTAAATGGAAATCCGAAGTTGGAAAAACGATGTTATTGTTATTTAATTACCTATTTAAACACTATATATTTTAATATTTCTTCCGTTTTTTGCTTTTCGTCATTCTAATAAATAAAGCTGCTTCCACCTAAAAACTCTCTCAATATCGATGTTGGAGGAATTTCCCGTTCAGAAATAGGAAAGAAATAAGAAATAAATTTAAGTAAACGAACAGCTTCAGCGTATTCAGAAACATTTTCGGGTACAGCTCTCAATATAGGTTCTGCAAAAGTTTTGAGCACACCCAATTCATAAAGTAAAGCAGAATTAAACATGATATCTGCATTTTCCTGATATGGGAAAATATTCTGATCTTCTCCTTTTCTTACACTTTCCCAGCGTTTCAGCGTATCCAGGGCACTGTATCCCCGTGTACGATAATCTCGCACTATTCGTCTGATCAATCTATTATCTGTTGTCGGGATTGGATTTTGCTTATCAATAGCTAATTGCGTTAATGCAGAAACAAAAATCCGATACTTTAACCTTTCTTCAATTAAATGCGTAAGTTTAGGATTTAATCCATGAATGCCTTCAACGATAATTATGCTGTTCTTTGATAATTTCAATATTGTTTTATCAAAATAACGTTTACCGGTAATAAAATCATATTTAGGAATTTCGACTTCCTCGCCAGCCATCAAAGCCAATAAATCTGAATTAAAATGCTCGATATCCAAAGCTTCAATACATTCAAAATCATAATCACCATTTTCATCTTTAGGAGTAAATTCTCTGTTTATAAAATAATTATCCAAAGAAATCTGAACGGTTTTGTATCCAAGCACTCTTAACTGAACAGATAATCGCATACTAAACGTAGTTTTTCCTGAAGATGAAGGTCCAGAAACCAAAACTAATCTAGCTTCATTACGTCGTTTAAAAATATTATCGGCAATTTTTGCAATTTTCTTTTCGTGTAAAGCTTCCGAAATCTTAATAAATTCATTATCTTTTTTTTCAGATACAGCTTTATTGAGCGAACCCACATAAGGAACTTCAAGTATCTCACACCATTTTTTATGTTCCCTGAAGATTTTAAACATTTTATTTTGAATTATTATTTCATCAATCTCTTCAGGATGCTTTTGTTTGGGAACCTGTAAAAGAATTCCGTTGAAATAAGGAAGAATATTGAACTTCTTCAAAAACCCAGTACTTGGAACTAAAAATCCATAGAAATAATTTATGGTATCATCACAATAATAAATTGAAGAATATAGTTGATTCCGTGTTTTGAACAATAATGATTTATCATACAATCCACACTCCTCGAATAGTCTGATTGCTTCTACAGTAAGAATTTCTTTTCTTATAAATGGGATGTCAGCATCAATAATCTCCTGCATTCTTTTTTTTATTAATGCAATCATATTTGAATCGAGAACCAGATGAGTATTGGTAATGTCGCAGAACCAACCTTTTGAAACAGCATGCTCTATGCTAAGTTCAGCTGAAGGGTGTATGTCTTTAATAGCTTTGAACAGAACAAAAGCCAATGAACGGATATAAACCCTTATTCCAATATGATGCGTAATATCAATAAATTGTATAGTTTTAGGTTTAAAAACCTGATAATTTAACTCTTTTAATTTATTATTAACCAATGCTGCCAATATTGGCTGTTTAAGACAGACCTGCATATCCATAGCAATCTCACTAAGTTCTGTTCCAATTGGATATTGCTTTTTTGAATCACAATTTGTACAAATAATTTCAACCATTTTTTATTTTTGATAAGATATAAAAACAAAATAACGAATATTTTTCGAGATTTGTATAATAGAATGATGACAATTATTAATTTTTGTTTTGCAACTAAAATGTTTACATAACAAAAAGTATAATTTAATGCATTTAATACCGCAGATTACTTTTGTATATGCTAGGCGATGAGCTTTTCGAAGCAAGAATTTTTAAAATAATTTTAATGACAGAAAAACAATTTTCTGAAGTCAAGCATATATATAACACAAATATATACTTCGTTATTAACTACTTCAAATGCTTTTTGTCAGACTGACCTCTCGGATGACAATTAAAACAAGCAGAACTATTCCAGGAATAACCACTTTCTCCGTTATGTTCATTGTTCATTGAAGATTGACTATGTTCATGACAATCAATGCAACTAAAAGTGCAATTTG
>CAZYEM010000219.1:0-7048 GCA_964646395.1 uncultured Bacteroides sp. | reverse complement strand
AATAAGGATTTTGCAATAAGTTTACTTCAATGGGTAAATACACATACTTTATCAAACTATTATAAATTTATTGAGTTAACTCAAAAAGGAATGCACGGTCGTATAGCTGGAGCATTATTATATTTGCACAATGAAGTTTTTAAAGAGCAAAATGGAGAAATCAGTATCAAAAGACAGGATCTTGCTGATTTAACAGCAATGTCAAAAGAAAGTGCTATTCGTATATTAAAAGAACTTAAAGATGAAAATATAATATCCGTTGATGGAAATACCATTTTATTAAATAAAATTGAAAATTTGAACAATATTAGCTTGAGAGGATAAAATCTTATTTATACCTTATAATATATATAATAAATACAGTAAATTAAAACCGGAATTAAATAATTTATAATTTTATATTTAAAAAAAGAGATTATTCTATAATAACTTAAGTAATCTTTTACATATTTTAAATATTATGTTGCAATGATTTTCAACTTCATAATTTCATTTACAATACAAAGCATTGATATTTATCAATCATTCCATGATTGTTATTCATTTCACATTTGTAAAATATCAGCATTCTTCTACCTGATTATTTATATAAACTTTCTATTTTTGTATGGACAATTAATGTCAAATAAATTTGTAATAAAAAATAAATATTAACAAAAAACAATTACAATGAGAAGAAATTTTTTACAAATGTTTTTTAAAGGTGCGATGATTATCTCTGCCGCATCTATTATTTTTGCTGGTTGTGCAAAAGATGGTAATGATGGACTTGCTGGTCCTGCCGGTCCTGCCGGAAAAGATGCAAGCGAAACTTGCAAATTATGTCACAATCCTTCAGTTGTTGACAGTGTTTCTGTTCAATATCAATTATCAAAACATGAATTTGGTTTAGCAGCTGAGGAAGAAGCTGGTGTTGTTGGATGTGCTGCCTGCCACGAACATGAAGGTTTTAAATATGTATGTAAGAACAATGTTTCTGCTGCATTTTATCAGGATAGTTTAACTGGTCCCTGGAAAAACGGATATACAGTTCCTTCCTATGCAGCCTATGGAAAAATCACTTGTTATACTTGTCATAGCAGTTTGCATACAACTTATGGTTATTCAGATATTTCATCATTAACAACTGTAGCTCCTGTTCCAATGACCATGTGGGGTGGCGAAAAAACTATCAACTTAATTGCTGATGGTGGAAAAAGTAACTTATGTGTAAAATGTCACCAACCACGTCCTTTAACATCAACTACTACTTCATCCCGCAAAGGAAAATATCTTGATTATCCAGCTATTGCTGCTAATCCAACAGCTGTTTTCTATGATTCAACTACTGGTGCAACAACTAATGTAAACGTTCCAGGTTACAGAACTCATATTCACTACGGTGCTGTAGGCGGTGTAGTTGCAGGCATGGGAGCAGTTGAATTTGGTACTGGATATGCCAATTCTACACACACTGCTACTGCTTCTTGTCAGGATTGCCACATGGCTCCAATGACTGGTGCTGCTGGTGGACACTCTTTCAAAGCTAAAGGAAATTTTAACGGTTGCAATAATGCAAACTGTCACAAAACAGGAGTTTCAAGTGGTCTTATGAGTGCTTCAAATTCTGATTTTACAGCTGTTAGAACTGAAATAAAAGGTTTATTAAATACTTTAGCTGGCAAATTAGTTGAAGGTGGTATTAATATTATGAACAAAAATTCAGATGCTGAACATAATTTGTGGTTTGGTTTAACAACAGGAAATTATGATGGGTATTTAAATGTATATGATCCTATTAATAATCCTGATGGAGCTACATATAATACAGCAGGTCATTTCAGAAATATGGGAAGTACTTCAACCTGGACTGCTGCACAAAAAGCAATAAACAATGCTTCACCTAAATTGCATTTAACGAATGCTCAAATGGGTGCTATAATCAACTTCCAATTCTGCTTAAGAGAATATAGTTTAGGTATTCATAATTACAAATATGTAAAAGCATTATTGAATAATACAATAGCAATTTTACCGTAATCGATTTTTTTAATTTAAATTTTATATCTAAAAAAAGAGGTTGTCTAAACTGACAACCTCTTTTTAATTTTATATCAACATAAAATATTATTCAAGAAACATTTCTAATAAAAACAAAGAATAAACCTTAAAAGGCAGTTTTTTTTATAATCCAAGAATATTTATAAAATAATCATAAGTAGATACATATTTGCTACTATTTATTAAAATAGCACTAATATAAATCTTTGCAGATTTTAATTAAAGAGATAAAGAAATATTGAGAAATCCCGTTAAAATAAAAAAAGGTATATTTTAATGATTCTATCAAAAACTAAAATCGTTTGATATATGAATGGCAATAGGGTTTACTTCCTTTATGGTCATAATATTGTTGATGATAATCCTCTGCTTTCCAGAATTTAGTAGCAAAAGACACTTTTGTTGCTACTTCAAGTCCTTTTTGTTTTAATATTTCAATCAGTTTTTCGGATATTTCTTTTTGTTGAAGATTTGTGTAGAATATTTCAGATCGATATTGATTACCAATATCAGGTCCTTGACGATTAATTTGAGTTGGATCATGCGTTTCAAAAAATAATTTCGCTAACTTTTCAAAATTAGTTTTTGAAGGATCAAAAATCACCCGCATTGCTTCAGCATGACCTGTATTGTTATTACAGACTTCTTTATAGGTTGGATTTTGTAAATTCCCTCCTATATAACCAACTTCAGTTGAAAGAACTCCATCTTCTTTTTGAAAAAAATATTCAACACCCCAGAAACAACCTCCGGCAAAAATTGCTGTATCTGTTTTTACCTCAATATTGCTTCCGGCAGGAACAAATTCTAATGATATTGAATTAACACAATGTCTTGTGTTTTTTTGTGTAAATCTTTCTCCTTTAAATACATGTCCTAAATGTGCACCGCAATTATTACAGATAATTTCAATTCGATGACCATCAGAATCAGGAACTTGTTTTACAGCTCCATCTATTTCATCGTCAAAACTTGGCCATCCACAATCTGATTCAAACTTATCCTTTGAATTATATAATGCAGAGCCACAACGTTTACATAAGTAAATTCCTTTTTCAAAATGATTGAAATATTTACCTGTATAAGGTCTTTCAGTACCTTTATAAATAATAACTTTCTCTTCTTCAGTTGTTAGTTTGTTGTAATTCATATAATTTCCATTTTTTTGTGAACACCCGGTTAAAGTTATAAAAAGAAATATTGCTGTTAAATTAATAAATTTCATTGATAATAGATATTTAATATATTATAAACCAATTATCTACATTTTTGTTTATTTTAATTTATATTTTATTATTTAAAATGTTAAATCAAAACAGTAGTATTACTTTTCTAATCAGCAATAATACTTTCGATTTATTATAATTATAAATTTATAGTTATATAATTAACCGATTTCAATTAGAATAAGTTATAAAATGAAATAATATAGATCTTTTTTATTTAAGAAACCTTCAAATTGCTAATTTTGCAAAATTATTGTTTGTTACATGCAAAAGAAAACTTTAGTAATAGGTGCAAGTCCAGTTCAGTCGAGATATTCATACCGAGCAGTAGTACTATTAAATCGCAAAGGATTTGATGTTATTCCATTAGGTATAAGAAATGGTAAGATTGATGGGATAGAAATTGTTTTTGGTTTTCCTAAATTGACAGATATACATACAGTTACCATGTATATTGGCTATCAAAAACAAATTGAATATTATGATTATATACTTTCATTAAATCCAATAAGATTAATTTTCAATCCAGGTTCAGAAAATTATGATTTGGAACAACTTATGAATAAAAGAGGTATTGAAATAATACATCATTGTACAGTTGTAATGCTTTTAAATGGTGATTATTGAAAAAAAAATAAGATTATTTTGTTTTTATACATATATTTATTTAATTTTGCACTCCCAAATTCTTTACCAAAATAAGGGAATCTAATTAAATTCAGAATATTAGTAAAAGGGTTTAATTAGAAAATAAAAAGTAATAAACAGATTATCAATAATAAAAACAAATAAGATGAAAAAAGATATTCATCCAAAAGATTACAGATTCGTTGTATTTAAAGATATTTCCAACGATTATATGTTTTTAACTAAATCAACAGTTAAAACGAATGAAAATGTTGTTTACACTGACGGGAACGAATATCCGCTTGTTAAATTAGAAATATCAAACACATCGCATCCATTTTTTACTGGTAAGATTAAATTGATTGATACCGCAGGTCGTGTTGATAAATTTAAAAACAGATATCAAAAACATTTTGAAAACAGAAGTAAATAAATTTTGTTATCTTATTAAAAGATATTTTAAGCTCTTTTTATAAAGGGCTTTTTTTATATACAAAAATTTATTAATTTTGATAAGTTTTAAAGATTTATCAATTTAATACCTAAGGATATGAATTACATACTATTCGACGATGCCTCACGCAGTAATATGCTGCCTTTGGTATTCATTAGACCTGTTGCTGATTTAAGAATCGGCATTTTTACCATTAGAGAAAAATGGGAAAAATTTTTAAATACAAAAACATCAACACTTACAGAGGAATATTTAAGTGAAAAATTTCCATTGATTTTAAAAAATGATAATTTTTTAATTAATGGTTCTATCATACCAACACAAGAACTAATAGAAGAAATTCATAAATTAGAACCTAATCAAGCATTGATTAATGCTGATTATGTTATAGCATATAATATTAACGAAAAGGATTTCAACACTTTAGGTGAAGATAATATTTCTACTTATGAAGAAATAGAATCAAAAATACAACATACGAAACTAAATAACACCTGGGATATTTTTACATTAAATGCTCAGGAAATAGTTGCAGATTTTGAGTTAATTACAAAAGGTAAAAAATCGGCCAATATATCAGATACAAACAGAGTATTAAATAAAGAGAACATCTTTGTTGAAGAGGGTGCAAAAATTGAATTTGCAATCATTAATGCAACTGATGGTCCTGTATATATAGGTAAAGATACTGAAATAATGGAAGGTAGCCTTATAAGGGGTCCATTTGCATTATGCGATCATTCAGTTATAAAAATGGCTGCAAAAATATACGGAGGAACTACAATAGGTCCTTATTCTAAAGTAGGTGGTGAAATAAACAATGTTGTCTTTCTTGGTTATTCAAATAAGGCTCACGATGGATTTGTAGGCAATTCAGTTATAGGAGAATGGTGTAATTTAGGTGCTGATACAAACACGTCTAATTTGAAAAATACGTATGAAGAAGTTAAAATCTGGAATTATTCATTGGAAACATTTGTCAATACCGGATTACAGTTTTGTGGTTTAATCATGGGAGATCATACTAAATGCGGAATCAATACAATGTTTAATACCGGAACTGTTATTGGAGTAAATGCAAATATTTTTGGTGCTGGTTTTCAGAGAAATTTTATACCCTCTTTTTCATGGGGAGGTGTTAGTGGATTTGCAACCTACGATTTAAAAAAGGCTAAATTAGTTGCTCAACGCATGTATGACCGTAGAAATTTAACTTTTGAAGAAAGTGATCAAAATATATTAAAACATGTTTTTAATCTTACTTACAAAAACAGAATGTTGTAATAATTTTAAAACCAAAATTAGAAAATAATATTTATGTTAAATACCGATCTGATAAAATTTGCAGATTTAATTGATGATGATGCAGAATTTATACCCCTATTATCTGTTGAAGATGAAGAGATAATGAATGCTGAAGAACTGCCTGAAAGCTTGGCAATACTTCCTTTAAGAAATACAGTTTTGTTTCCTGGTGTTGTTATTCCGATTACAGTTGGACGCGATAAATCAATAAAACTTATAAAAGAAGCTTATAAAGGCAATAAGTTAATAGGTGTAGTTGCCCAAAAAGATAAAGAGCAAGAAGATCCATTATATGAAGATTTATATAAAATCGGAACTGTTGCTTTTATATTGAAAACATTACAGATGCCTGATGGAAGCACAACTATTATTATTCAAGGGAAAAAAAGATTTGAATTAAATAATTTACTTCAATCTGATCCTTATTTTGTATCTAGTGTTAAGCAATTTGGGGATAATGTGAAATTAAAGAAGGATGAAAAATTTAATGCTTTAATTTCCTCTTTAAAAGACATATCAATACAAATAATAAAACTTTCACCTAATATACCATCAGACGCTGCTTTTGCTATTCAAAATATTGAAAGTCCGCATTTTCTTGTTAATTTTATTTCCTCAAATCTTAATACTGATATAATTGAAAAACAAAAATTACTTGAAGTATCTGATTTAACAGAAAGAGCCAATCTGGCACTTTCTATTCTAACAAAAGATTTGCAAATGTTAGAACTTAAAAATCAGATACAAAACAAAGTAAAGGTTGATATTGATAAACAACAGCGTGATTATTTTCTTAATCAACAGCTAAAAACTATTCAGGAAGAATTGGGTGGTAATCCTGGAGAACAGGAAATAAATGAAATAAAAACAAAAGCAGAACAAAAAAAATGGTCAAAGGAAGTTGGACAAACTTTTGAAAAAGAATTAAAAAAACTCCAACGAATCAATCCTGCATCACCCGATTATTCAATTCAAATGAATTATTTGAATGTGATGACTGACTTGCCATGGAATGAATATACTACAGATAATTTTGATCTTACAAGAGCTCAGGAAATTTTAGATGAAGACCATTTTGGTTTAGAAAAAGTTAAAGAAAGAATTATTGAACATCTGGCAGTCCTGAAATTGAAAGGGGATATGAAATCACCGATTTTATGTTTGGTTGGTCCTCCGGGAGTTGGAAAAACTTCATTAGGGAAATCAATAGCCAGAGCATTGGAACGCAAATATATACGTATGTCGTTGGGTGGCTTGAGAGATGAAGCTGAAATCAGAGGACATCGTAAAACTTATATTGGTGCAATGCCTGGAAGAATAATCCAAAGCATTCATAAAGTAAAAACATCCAATCCTGTGATGATATTGGATGAGATTGATAAAATAGGCAAAGACC